>JANZZB010000125.1 GCA_026419635.1 Clostridiales bacterium
AGATGTGTATAAGAGACAGATATCTTCCGGCGCAATCGGCTTGTCTGTATCTTTAAATGCCGCGCCTAGAACTCTGAGCGCATCATCTGACATTCTGGTGGCAACTCTTAAATAACTTTCTTTCAAACCGTCTGTAAGCGGAACAATTTCTCCGTTTATAAGAACACTGGAGGAGATTCTCAAAAGATTGTCAATGGCTCCTTTTACGTGAACCCGATAGCCTTCTCCCTCCCGATTTAAGGTAGACATCAGCTTCCGGTCAGAGTCAAACGGATTTTCCGAGGTTCTTGTATGTTCTGCATTCATACTGCTTTTTGTAAGCCCATAACGGTTTCCTAAAACGATCAGTGCAATCTCCGTAGGATCTCCGGTACCCTCGCCGTTTTCGTAGGTGGCGTCATTACATAAAACCAGTGTTCTAATGAGTTCTATATTATCATTTGACGTTGTCAGGCTTCCTTCCGCGGGAACATCGATTAAATGATCTGCTGTATAGTGTTTTACAACCGTCATTTTATTCTGTGTAAGCGTTCCTGTCTTATCTGAACAAATGATTCCTACAGACCCAAGGGTCTCAACAGCGGGGAGCTTTTTAACGATTGCATTGATTTTTGACATTCTTGTTACCCCAAGAGCCAGCACGATGGCAACGATCGCCGGGAGACCCTCGGGTATAGCTGCAACTGCAAGGCTGATTGCGGTTAAAAACATCTGGAATAATTCTCTTTTCTGTAAAAGAGCGACAGTAAAAATAAGAAAACAGATGCCAAGGGAGAGATATCCAAGAATTCGGCCCAATTCATCCAGTCTTTTCTGAAGAGGTGTCATTTCTTCATTATCATCGTCCAGGATCTTCGCAATTTTGCCGATTTCGGTTTCCATTGCTGTTGCGACAACGACTCCTTCACCTCTGCCGCGTGTTATAAAGGTGGACATAAAAGCCATATTTGTCTTGTCGCCAATCGGAGTTTTAGGATCTTCATATAAAGCGGAGGCATTTTTGTCTGACGGTATGGACTCGCCTGTCAAAGCGGATTCCTCAATTTGAAGATTTGCGCTTTCAATCAGCCTTAAATCAGCGGGGACAAATCTGCCGGCGTCTAAAACGATGATATCTCCCGGAACGATTTCTTCCGAATTGATTTCTTTTATCATACTATCCCGTCGTACAAGTGATTTTAATGCAGTCATTTTTTGCAGCGCTTCCAACGCTTTTTTTGCTTTGTATTCCTGAAAGACACCAATAAGCGCGTTGAGCACTACAACAAGTAAAATGATTGCCGCGTCTACGTATTCGTGGATTGCGATAGTAACGACCGCGGCACCTAAAAGAACGTAGATTAACATATCCTGGAGCTGACCTAAAAACAGCGCGAAAAAGCTTTTCTGAGGTTTAGCCCCCAATTTGTTTTTCCCGCTTTTTTCAAGCCTGGTTTGTGCTTCCTGACTACTAAGACCCGTCGATGTTTTTACGTTTAACTCTTCTAATACCGCATCGGTTGCTTTTGAAAACCACATACATTAACACATCTTTCTGGTTATTTTTGCTTTTTGCTTAGTTTCAAGAGTTAATTTGATTATTTTATGTAAAAATAAAAAAAATAAAGAAAAATAAAAAAGACTTCCGGCAAAGTTTTATGTCAATGAGCATAAAACCGTACTAAAAGTCTTGTTACCAATCTAAGTTGGCACATACTGCCAGATTTCATAAATCGTGATGTTGACAGTATGTTTTAAACTACTCCCTTTTAACGGGCAATTTCAGGATATCTGATTTGGTTCTTATTGTCAATACAAATTTTCGTCTATCTAATGTCCGCCGAACAAACGACAATGCCGTTACTTTAAGACACGCAGGGCGTTTATGGACGCTCTGTCCAGAGAGACATCAAAGAATGTTGCAAGGCAGACATTATTTATATTCCGAAAGAGAGCCAAGAAGTTCTTTGATTTCGGGATAGAGTGCAAATGCGTGCTTGATTCCGAAAGAACCCGCGATTTGAAGCTTTGCAGAGAGTGTTGACGCATCGTCAAACAGAACAAAATGCGGAGAGCCTGTGGAATCTCCATAAGTAAAATATTTTGCGCATAGCTCCCTTGAAAAGAACACGGAAGCACCTTTTTTTTCGCTTAGGGCCATTAATTCCGCAGTAGTAAGCTTCTTTCCGTCGCTGCTCGTAAACGGAAGCGTAAAATCGGAGGAGATGCGAACGACTTCAAGCGCTAACTGTTCAGCTCCGTATTTATCTGCTGCGTCGCGAAGCATTTGTTCATAGGAACCGCCGCTGATGGCGGAGGGAATAAGAACAAAAGCTCCTTTTGCAACTCTGAAAAAACGAGGAGAAACAAATACCGGAACCTGTCGTGAAAGAAGGTAGGCAGTTACGGTGGAAACAAGTTCAGAGAGCGATTCATCCTCGATATCAAACAATACACCCGCATAGCCTCTGCGAGTCAGCTCTCCCATGATTTCTCTGGCAAATAAACCGTATTCTGTTCCTCCTGGTTCAAAATTTTTATCGCTGATCGCCATAATTCCCCCGCGATGAGTAATAATTGTGTTGGAACGGGCAAGAGCAGGCCCTTTTGCGATTCGGTAAAAAAGGCAGGCACAGGAAAAACCGGATAGAGCCGCATCGTTAAAATGCGCCTGTGAAACGGTTAAAAAAAGTTTCGGTTTGTTATCCATCGTTTCTTGTCCCCTTGTATAGAAGTCTAATGTTATGTTACACTGTTAAAAAATAATATTGCATTGGTTGTTGATTATATATTTATATATATTAAAAAAACTCCCAAAAATTACGGAGGAACAAACATATGTCAAACTTGCTTCCTGATTATATATTTAATAACGTTTGTGAAATAGCTCCTGAATTTTTAAAAAGCATAGGCGTTAAAGCGGTTCTTTGCGATTTGGATTCAACTCTTATGTCTGTTTCAACTAATGATCTTCCTCAAGAGAATTTCCAATGGATCAAAAAATTGAAAGAAGCGAATATTGCAGTAATGATCCTGTCAAATAATTCGAGAGAGCGCCGCGTTGCCGAAGTCTGTAAAAAACTTGGCATTGAGTTTATACATCTTGCTAAAAAACCGTTAGCAAGAGGATATCGTCTTGCGACGAAACGTCTTTTAATCGAACCGGCGGAAGTTGCAATGGTAGGAGATCAAATCTACACGGACATATTTGGGGCAAACCGTCTTGGAATGGTATCTATCCTGGTTGAATCTTTAGATTTAAAACTGGTTTATGTTCGGTTTAGAAGAATTTTTGAACAGCCGGTTATTAAAAAGGCGAAAATGAAACTGGGAGGATTACTTCATTGAGCGTACGATTCGGACCGGCAGGAAACGCAGCATCTTTCCCTTTTAAGTCCACCGTTTTGGCACCAGAGTGGCTTTCGGAGATGGGTCTTAACGCTTATGAGTATCAGTGCGGACGGGGAGTGCATATCGGCGATGACACTGCGGGAAAAATCGGTGAGGAAGCTCAAAAATATAATATCGCACTTTCTCTGCACACTCCGTACTTTATTAATCTGTGCAGTGCGGATAAAATTCAGGCGGAAAAAAACATCAGTTATGTATTAAAAAGTGCCAGAGCTGCAAAGCAAATGGGAGCAAAAAGAATGGTTGTGCATTGCGGCGGTCTTTGCGGGCTTACCCGCGAGGAAGCGCTCCGGAACACAGTCGTTAATCTGGAAGAAACCTTGCAAAGACTTTCCGACACAGGTTATCCCGATATAACACTTTGCATTGAGACAATGGGTAAAATTAATGTGCTTGGTACGACACAGGAAGTGGCGGAAATTTGTTTGACAAGTCCCCGACTTATGCCTTGTATTGATTTTGGACATGTTAATGCGAGAACCAAGGGTGGCATCGTATCACAGCAGGACGCGGAACGCGAACTGATTAAATTGGAAAATGTGCTGGGATTTGAACGGGTGAGAAACTTGCACATCCATTTTTCCAGAATTGAATTTTCAAACGGCGGGGAAGTCAGACATTTAACATACGACGATACACGCTTTGGCCCGGATTTTCATCCGGTAGCAGGAGCATTAAAAGCACGCGGATATGAGCCTGTTATTATTTGCGAATCGGCAGGAACACAAGCGGAGGATTCTGTTACATTTCAAAAAATATGGGAGGGTCTATTATGAAAAACCCGATACTCGTTATTCATGGTCCGAATCTTAATCTTCTCGGGTTGCGCGAGCCGGGAGTCTACGGTACAAGTTCTTTTGACCAGATCAACCAGGAGATCAGGGATTACTCTGAAAAGCTGGGCCTTCGTTGCGAAATTTTTCAATCAAACAGCGAGGGAGCGTTGATCGATAAAATCCATGAGGCGTACGATACATTTTGCGGAATTATCCTAAACGCCGGCGCATATACACACTATAGTTATGCGATCCGCGATGCGATTGCCGCAATCAGGCTTCCGTGCATCGAAGTGCATTTATCAAACGTTCACGCGCGTGAAGAATTCCGTCACAAATCCGTCATCGCTCCTGTCTGCGTTGGTACGATTGCGGGGTTTGGCAAGCAAAGCTATTTGCTTGCAATCCAAGCGATGTCAACATTAATCTAAGGTGAGGGGAGTCGAACCCGATCCGGTTTTTTGCTCGCCGGTTGTACCCCAGGCTGCGTTATCCTCCTTGCTTT
>JANZZB010000126.1 GCA_026419635.1 Clostridiales bacterium
CGGCACATTCTATTGCATTCAGGCTGTGTTAGATAGTATGAAAGAACAAAAATGCGGGAAAATTATTAACTTTTCTTCAAAAAGCGGAAAAACAGGTTCCGCACTTATGGTGCCATATTCCGCTGCAAAAGGCGCAATTATCGCTATGACACAGGGCGTCGCTTTTGAAGTCGCACCGTATAATATTAACTGTAACTGCCTTTGCCCCGGTATTACGGATGAGACGGGCGTATGGGGAGAAGTAAGCCGCGGCTATACTGACAATCTTAGACTATCCCGTGAAGAAGTGATCAAAAAATTTACGGCAAAGATCCCTTTAGGACGCTTGACATCCCTTCAGGACATTGTAGATTTTGTTGAGTTTCTGGTGATTTCCGGGGATTATTGTACAGGGCAGGCGTTTAATATAAGCGGCGGACGGGAAATGCACTGAGAAAGAGGCGCAATATGACTTTTGATGCTTCATACGCGAAATATATAGACCATACGGTATTAAAAGCAACAACGACAAAAGAAATCTTAAAGCAGTTTTGTGAAGAAGCAAAAGAATATCATTTTACAAGCGTATGCATAAACCCCGTAAATGTACATTTTGTGGCTTGTGAACTAAAAGGTTCGGATGTAAAAACCTGCTGCGTAGTCGGGTTTCCCCTCGGTGCTTCTACCACATATATAAAAGCAGAGGAATGTCGCGAGGCAATTGAAAACGGAGCGCAGGAAATTGATATGGTGATCAACATAGGAGCGTTAAAAGACAAAGATTATGATTATGTTAAAAGCGACATTTTGGCAGTAGCAAATGTCTGCCACCCAAATGTGGCTTTAAAAGTGATCATAGAAACAAGCGCCCTGACAGATGACGAAAAGAAAAAAGCCTGTGAAATTGCAGTTTTAGCGGGCGCTGACTTTGTAAAAACGTCAACAGGGTTTGGAACGGGAGGCGCAACGGTAGAAGATGTCTCTTTGATGAAAAAAACTGTGGGCAATCGGTGCCGGATCAAGGCATCTACGGGAATCGACAACCGGGAGATTTGCGACAAATTGATAGAAGCCGGAGCTGTTCGTTTTGGAACAAGCAAAGGAATCAAAATCTTAAAAGGCGAATAAGAGATGTTATATAAAAAACGCAAAACGGCAATATATATTAAAACAAACCCTGCATGGAATAAATCCATGCAGGGTTTGTTTTAATGCCATTACATAAATAAAAGGGGGAAATGATCGATTGTTTCAGAATAAAATTGGATTTTAATTGAGTTACCCTTTATAATATAAGAAACTTATTGTTTTACATGCAAAAGAATCGATTTATAATATCTAGGTAATCGCTGATACCTAGGTTAAAAAACTTTTGGAGTACTAAATGAAGAAACAATCAACAGCTAAAAATTTTGCAATACTTGGTATGGCAAATATTCTTGTCAAAGTACTTGCTATCATCTATATTCCGTTTCAGACGCGTATTCTTGGAAACATCGGAAACGGTATTGTCGCCGATGGCATGAATGTATATCTGTTTTTATATTCTTTATCTAACGCGGGTCTCCCAAATGCTATTTCCAAATTGGTATCGGAGCAGACTGCTACAGGGAATTACAGAGCGGCGCAGAAAATACTGAAATGTGCCTATATGGTTCTGTTAACTTTGGGTGTTGTAGTTGCCTTGTTTTTGGCTCTGGGTGCGAATTTTATAGCAGTAAAACTACTGGATGATCCCGATGCTTCCCTCATGTTACTCACGATTGCACCAACACTGATTTTTACTTCCGTTTCGTGTGCATTGCGAGGTTATTTTCAGGGCAGGCAAAACATGATGCCGGTTGCAATATCAAATGTACTTGAGCAGCTTCTTAATTGCGTATTCACAGTGCTTTTTGCATGGCTTCTTGTAAAATACGGATTGCGTTATGGAGCGGCGGGAACAACAATCGGAACTCTTGTCGGAGGCATTGGAGCCGCGGCATTCCTATGCTTTTTCTTTTTCAATATAACAGGAAAGCAGAGAAAAAAGGAAATAGAACAGACAAGCGAAGACGCGCCCCGTATTATGACACGCCAAGTCTATAAAAAAATTGTCCAATATAGTATTCCGGCCATATTAAACACAATTGCAGTGTGTGCGGGAAGTTTGATCGACAGCTACAACTGTAAATCCAGACTCGTCGTATCTCACGCCTATACGTATCAGCAAGCATTATCTCTTTTTGGCATTTACTCGTTTCAATTTCAGCGGTTATTCACGCTGGCTATTGCGTTTTCTACCGCTCTCGTTACTGCTATGATTCCGTCTATCTCGGAAGCGCTTGCACTGAATAACAGCAGTATGTTGAAAAATCGTATCAACAAGAGCTATAAAGCGATTTATCTGATCACGATACCAAGTATATTCGGGATCTCTTTTCTCGCAACCCCGTTGATTACGTTAATATTCCCATCCGCAATTGCGGGTTCGGATCTTGTTATATTCGGTACATGGACTGCGATTTTAATGACAATTCAGTATGTTCAGTCTGCTGTATTAATCGGCGCAGGCAATCCTGCGGCACCATCCATTCATTTAATTATCGGAATGGTTGTAAAAACAATTTTGAATTACGTATTAATTTCGATACCGGCAATTAATATTAAAGGAGCAATCATCGGAAATGCCGCCGGTTGGATTGTTGCCGTCGTGCTTAATCAGATTTCTATTAAAAAGAGATTTACGTTTCATATACGTTATATAAGAATGATGTTAAGACCTGCATTTGCGTCAATTCTGATGGGGTTTAGCTGTATGCTATTTTATAAAGCGACCGACTGGTCACTACTTAAAGTTCTTTCGTCTCCAATTATAGCAAATGATATTGCGGTTTTCCTTGCAGCCGTTTTTGGCGCAGGCATTTATTTTGGTATCATGATTATCATTCGCGGTGTTACAAAAAATGAATTGATACAATTACCGTTTGGTTCAAAAGTTTACCGTTTTGCGAGTAAAATTCCGATTTTTCGAACAATATTGAACGAGGGATAACTTTCACAGAAATTTCTAATATGAATGAACAAACCCGCATGGTAAAAAACATGTGGGTTATTTATTTTTAAATTCACTGATATCTTTTGACACTTTGCGTTTATGGTATAATAAACATGAGGTGTATTTTCTTGTTATCCCATAACGATGATCAATATAAAAATTCTATAACCGTTGGAAAAGAAGACGGAGAAATTCCTTGTAAGAATACGATTTCTCCAGAAGAGGAATCGATTGACCAGTATGAATTCTATGAGAAATATAAACATATGTGGGAAAATATCGAAATTGAGGATTCTTACAACGAAATGCTGGTAACGGAATCAATACGTAATGATGTAAAGTCTATTCGTGAACAGGAGCAAGACCAAGGAAGTAAAGCCCAAAAACCCCGCTCGCAGCATAAGGGATTGAAAAAAGGGTTTGCTTTTATTCTTATTTTTGCGATTCTCTACTGCGTGGCCGTTTTCTCAAATATTCCGTTTATAGCAAAATGGCGAACGATATACATAGAAACGGCTTTGTCTACGAAGAATCACCAATGGCTTGCAACGGCGTTTATTCCTGAGAGCGTAATCGATCAGGTGATCATGAACAGCAGTAAACTGGAGGCGCTTCAATCCGGAATCTCCAGTCATTGGAATGTTGTCGGCTTTCATCCGAAATACCTGTATCTGCCCTGGGAAAAAGAGAAAAGTAAATTCGCCCAAATTTACAGTGAAATGGACCAACAAAGCTTTAATGATTATGTTGATCATCATTTCGATGAAGTTATAAACAATCGTGAATATCTGGTTATTGATAAAGCCGGTCTGAATGATGGCGGGACATCCATCAAAACGGTATATGGAGATCAGGTATTGGCAATTGATACGGAAAATGCCATATCCATAATTAAAATTAAGGGAGACGGGTATGTCGGAAGGCTTGCAATTTTTAAAGATCCTTCCCGTGTAGGGGTTGGTTTGAGTAAAAACTTTGGCGAAAAAGGTGCAACTGTCGGGGAAATCGCAGATGATAACAAAGCAGTTCTTGCGATCAACGCAAGCGGATTTTATGATCCGAACGGAAAAGGAAACGGCGGTAACGCCTACGGGCTTGTTATTTCCGATGGAAAAATACTTAAAAAGGCACTTGGTTATTCTTTCAAAACGATTGGACTTGACAGTAGAAACAGGTTATTTGTAGGCAATTACAATTCGCTGTCACTGTTTCGTGATGCGGTAGAATTTAAGCCCGCTCTCATCGTTGATGGCAATGTGCTTGTTTCGGGCTCCGCGGGATGGGGAATCCAGCCGCGCACAGCGATTGGACAGACAAAATCCGGAGAAACGCTGTTTCTTGTCGTCGACGGACGGGCTCCCGGTTATTCCATAGGCTGTACAGTAGGGGAACTGGCACAGATATTGAAACGATACGGAGCTTACCAAGCCTGCAATCTGGACGGGGGTTCATCCAGTCTTCTATATTATAACGGACGTGGGATCAGCAAACCATCGGCAGGAAACAAAATAAACGGACGAAACGTACCAAATGCGTTTGTTGTCTACAGCAGAACAAAATAAAGATGTTATGAATAGAACAAAACAGCGCCATTAAAATATTGGCGCTGTTGAGGCTGTCGAAAAACTCGACAGCCTTTCGAGAGGGAATCCAATTCCCCCTCGATACTTCCCCAGGTGCGGCCAAAACCTTCAGGTTTTGGCCAGTG
>JANZZB010000127.1 GCA_026419635.1 Clostridiales bacterium
TCGTTAACCATAACCTTTTCCTGCATGTTCTGATTTTGCATATTAAGCATGTTATCCCTCCTAGCCTAAAAAAGTCATGAGCTGCTGTTTTGTTTTTTGAGCATCCTGCGCAGATTTTTCGAAATATGTCTTAATCTGCGGGTCCGTGCACTGCTGCGCATAGGTCTGATACTTTTGAACGGCATTATCGTGCGCCCCGATAAGATGTCTTAAACTTTGAAGTTCCACATGATTTAACTGTGACATAAAGCAAAACTCCTTTCTTGTTTTTCCCAACAATTAGTATCCGTATTTGCGTCCTGTTTATTCATAAGAAATGATAAGTTTTATAATCTTAATATAAAAAACAAAAAACGTTCTGATATTAAATATCAGAACGTTTTTAAATTTTTATTCCAATTTATTCTTTTATTGCTTCATCCGCATGATAGGAGCTGCGAACCAGCGGACCGGAAGCGACATGACGAAATCCCATTTTCTCGCCTTCCGTTTTGTAATACTCAAAAACTTCAGGTCTGATATATTCAATTACCTTATGGTGCTCTGGGGACGGCGCAAGATATTGTCCTATTGTCAAGAGGTCGCAATCCACTGCTCTCAAATCACGCAATACTTCTAAAACCTCTTCCGTTTTTTCTCCAAGCCCAACCATAATTCCCGATTTAGTAAGAATTTTAGGATTCAGTTTTTTTACATTTGCTAACAACTGCAAAGAGCGTTCATAAACGGCCATCGGTCGTACGTTTGGATATAATCTGGGGACTGTCTCAACATTATGATTGATTACATCCGGACAAGCGTCGGCTACCGTTTTAAGCTGTTCTAACTCTCCTTTAAAATCGGGAATCAAAACTTCTGTTGTAACTTTCGGATTGAGCAAACGGATTCTTTTAATCACTTCGGCAAAATGCCCCGATCCACCGTCGGGCAAATCATCCCTTGTAACGGAAGTGATGACCGCATGCTTAAGACCAAGCGTTTCAACAGCCTTTGCAACATTTTCCGGCTCCTGCGGATCTACCGGGACAGGCTTCCCTTTTGATACATTGCAAAACTTGCAATTACGGGAACATATAGACCCCAATATCATAAAAGTTGCAGTTTTTCTGCTGTAGCATTCCATAAGATTCGGGCATGAGGCATGTTCACAAACAGTATTGAGCGAAAGTCCGGCCAGCATTTGTTCTACCCTTGCCCGCTCTCCTCCGCTTTGATACCTGACTTTTAACCATTCCGGCTTTTTATTCGTTTCCATTTAATAACTCCTCAAGTTCGCTTACTTTTAAATCTTTTCTTTCTGATTGAAACACATTGCAAAACGTATTTATAACAAGTTCGGTAATGTCATGATAATCTTGTTCCCCGCCGGTGAGTTTCTTTAAGGATGTTACTCCTTTATCGGTAATTCCGCATGGGTTAATCCAGCGAAAATGGTCGAGGTTTGTGTTAACGTTGAACGCAAATCCGTGCATGGAGACCCATTTTCTCACTGCAATCCCGATTGCAGTAATCTTTTCATCATCAACCCATACTCCGGTGTATTTCTTTTCTTCACGATGTGCATTTATATTAAATCTGCTTTTTAAGAGACTGATAAATACCTCTTCAACCATTTCAACATACTTTTTCAGGTCTTTTCCGTAATTCTGAAGATCGATAATCGGATAACCTACAATCTGACCTGGCCCATGATAGGTTACGTCTCCCCCGCGATTAATCTCATAAATATCAATCCCATTCTTTTTAAGGAAATCCTTATTTATAAGAATATTGGAATATTCTCCTTTTCTTCCGAGTGTAAGAACAGGAGGATGTTCAACAATAAGCAACGTATCCTCAATGGCATTCTCAATTCTCTTTTTGTTCAGCTTTTCCTGTATTGAGAGCGCTTTTTCGTAATCCAAAAGTCCTAAATTCACTACATTCATGTTTCTATTCCTCCCCCAAACAGAAATAATTGTACAAAATTAATTTTTAAAAGTCAACAAACCCAGTAGGTTTTCTTGACTTTTGATCTTCTTATCAAAATCATTAATCGTATAGATGTTTTTATTTATTGCTTTTATTTTACCTTACAATCACCTATAGTGCTCTATTTTAAAAAATATATTGTATTTTGTTCCTCTGTATAGTATCATTTTCCTGTATCAATCAGTATTGGAGAAAAAACAATGGATCAACACTTTTATACGGTAGAGCAAGTTTCTGAAATGTTAAATCTACATCCTAAAACAACCAGAAAATATATAAGAGAAGGAAAACTTCGGGCAAACAAGGTCGGAAAACAATTTAGAATAACGGGACATGATTTAAGTTTATTTGTAGAAGGCAATCAAATCCCAGTGCCAAAAGGATCTGATAGTATAACCGAACATCAGAAAAAGTCTGACATAATAAACCATGAACAGATCTCAGTTTCAACCGTGGTTGATTATCCCGGGATTGATAAAGACCGTTTTGAACGGATTTCAAATATGTTAATCGCTGTTATGAACACTAAAGATGCCCAATTTAGCAAACCGACGTTGAGTATACAATATATCGATCATCATAAAATGCGGATCTTAATGTGGGGGACGATTTTTTTTACCGAAACAATGCTTAGCTATTTATCCGCATTTGCAGAACATTATGAATAACGGAGAAATTAGTATGGACATTTTGTACCGAACCAAAAACAATAAAAAAGTTGCAATATTAACGGGCAAAGGTGATCTGATTCGCCATGTTTCAGATATACTGGATATTATGGTACAAATACAATACAACGAATGTGATCGTATGATTGTCAGAAAAGAAAATCTTCCCGCGGAATTCTTTGAACTTAAGACTGGTTTAGCAGGCGAGATTTTGCAAAAATTAGTTAACTACAATACAAAAATAGCTATTGTAGGAGAATTTGAGTGTATTAAAAGCAAGAGCCTGCATGATTTTATCTATGAATGCAATAAAGGTAAACACGTTTTCTTTAAGAAAAATGCGGAAGATGCACTAGAAGCTCTTGTACGTGTTTAAAAATAGACCGACTTTTATAAGTCGGTCTTTTAATTTATTACTGGTTATTCTGTTATCTCGTCGCAATAATTTGTCCTCATCATTTCTTTAATCTGTTTAAGATTCCGTGTCTGTCCCAAAACCCACATCAACTTTGTAACAGCAACCTCCGTCGTCATATCACAGCCGGCGATCGTTCCTGCTTTATCGATTCTGAGCCCGACATCATAAACTTTTAGATTCACTCCGTCATAAGGACATTGTGTTATGATGACAATAGGAATTTGATATTTCGCAATGGCCTGTTCAATAACGTGAAGAAAATCTGAATTCAGGTAAGGTATTCCTCCCACGCCGAACCCTTCTATAACGATTCCTTTATATCCTTTTTCGATTAGAAAAGTAATAATATCTGATTTCATGCCCGGTATCAGCTTTAACAAAAATACATATTCGCAAAAATTTTCATACAGTTTTATTTCACCATGACATTTTGGAAAAGATCTGTTAAGTATTAAGGTTTGTTCTTTAATCCTTCCTGCATAAGGGAAATTTCGGCTGATAAATGCATCGAACCTTTTCGAATACATCTTAGAAGCACGGCAGCCATTTATTATTTTTCCTCCAAAAACAACAAAAACGCCACTAAGATCGGAAATAGCCGCCTGAAAAGCATGCAGAAGGTTTTTGGGTCCATCTCCGTTTTGGTGAGATATAGGCATCTGGGAGCCAGTTAATATGACCGGTTTATTTAAATTCTGCAACAAAAAGGATAGCATCGCTGCCGTATACGCCATTGTATCGGTTCCGTGTGTAATAACAATGCCATCGTAATCAGCAAACACTTCGTATATTTTAATTGCAATCTTTTTCCAATCCCCTAATAAAATATTGGAACTGTCAATGTTCATAAGCTCTACGGAACTAGCTTTGCAAACATCCTTAACCCGGGGTATTTTTTCAAGCAGATCTTCTCCTGTAAGCCTCGGAACCAATCCTTCATCCGTTGGCACACAGGCAATCGTACCCCCTGTGGTTATAAGCAGGATATGTTTCAAAAAATCAGCTCCTATTTTTATTCAACCAGTCAAATGCAGTCTGTGCCATCAATGCAGACCCCATATGTAGCAGGGATTCATCAATTGTAAAATATGGGTTATGGTTTGCATACATTTCCGTGCCGGGAGCAGGGGTAGAAATAAGCCAGTAAAATCCCGGGCATTTCTGCAAAAAGATCGACATATCCTCGCTCATCATTAACGGTTTATCAAGCAGATGTACTTTATTTTCGCCAAACAGTTTTTTCGCGCAATCCATTACAAAACGGGTTTCATTTGGGTCATTATACGTAACAGGATATCCTTTTTCAAATTCAATAATACACTTTGCCCGCATGGTTTCCGAAATACCGTTGCAGATAGCAACCAAACGCTTTTCAAAATAATCCCGCTTTTCTTCATCCAAGCATCGGAGTGCCCCCTTCATAACAACCGTTTCGGGGATAATATTATACCCTTCTCCCCCATGGATTGCACCAATTGTAAGAGCGGCAGCATCCGTACCGTTGATTTCCCTGCTCACAAGCG
>JANZZB010000128.1 GCA_026419635.1 Clostridiales bacterium
TCAGATGTGTATAAGAGACAGCTGTAGAGCATCCTCAACTCGTTCTTTTTTCAGTCGCAGCTCTTCTTCATAAGAAATATGCCAGAAATCACAGCCTCCGCACATCGGAAAAACAGTACACTCAGACGAAACTCTTGCAGAGGACGGGGTATACAACTGCTCGATTCGGGCGTAGGCAAAATTCTTTAAAACTTTTATTACACGGATCTGACACTTGTCGCCGACTGCCGCATCCCTTACAAAAACAACAAATCCATCGACTCTGCAAATGCCGAATCCTTCGCTGGAGTAAGATTCAATATTTACATCATATAATTGTTTTTTTTGAATATTCATTATTTTCCCGCCATATCTATTTTAAGCATGCCGTCGAATTTGTCGTAGGGGATTGTAAAATACTGGACACCGGCAGCATAAGGTGCGATGCTATAAAGCTGATAAAACACAGTAATTCCTTCCGGAGAAAGGTAAAAATCAGCAGGGTCGAACGATGATTTTACAAGTCCCTTATAATTTTCAAAATAATTGGATCGGTCTGTTTTAGAACCCGGTGCTTCGATTTGAGAAATAACTTCTTTGAATATCATGTTTAAGTATGTATCCTTTGGCACGGAAAATACATCTGAAAGATTCATCAGGCCTCCGTTTGACATCTGAAACGTTTCTGCGTTTAATGTAACTCCGGGGTTGGCTCCACCTGTATCATAATCAAGCTCCCTGGATATCGACAGATACTCTTTGGTGTTTAATGTAACCGCATAATCACTGTCTAGGGTATATTCATGGAATACCAATCCCTGTTCGGCGTTCATTTTTAACTGTTCAAGCGCCGCGGGCTTTAAGTCATATTCTGCGTGAGCAAGATACTTTTCGACTACATTGTCATAATAAGCGTTTACATTTAACGTAGCTTCACTATCAGCGGGCAATGACGGAAGCGAAAGATCAATAGAAATAAGTTTTTTTCCGTCATCGGATGAAACAATACGGTTTTCTGTACGAGTATCTACTTTTTGTTTATCATCAGACGGAGTCGCCGGCGGGGTTTGTGTTTCGGTCTTATCGGGAGGCGTTACATCCGGTTCTTTCACAGGTTTTTTACATCCCGTAAAAAGGGACGCAATAACTGCAATTAAGATAAGAAAAGATAGAAACTTTTTCATGTTAGCCTCCAATAGTAGGATAATTTTATTATACAAACGAATTGGACAAAAGGTAAAGTAAAAAAGAGGCGATTTATAAAAAACGCCTCTAACACTTTGTGTTTTGTTTTGATCGAACATCGCGGTTGATTTCCTTTATAGTCTGATTAAGAACAACGTCGTTTAGTCCGATAAGAGCAATTAGGTTGGGAATGGCCATAAGCCCGTTTAATGTATCCGAAATATCCCAGACAAGCTGCACTCCGCCAATTGATCCGACAACAATCAGGAGGATGTACAGAATTTTATACAAAAAGCTTATCGTTTCATTATTTCCTGTTAAATAAGCAAGACATTGCAAACCATAATAGGACCATCCAAGCAGAGTTGCAAGAGCAAATAAAACGATTGCAAACGTTATAAAAAGTCCGCCTAAATGTCCTAAAGGTTGAGAAAAAGCCTTAGCGGTTAATGCGGCCCCGTTTAATCCTTTTGCATTTGCAGCAAGTCCCGATGTGATAACGACAAGAGCGGTGATGGTGCACAAAAGAATCGTATCAACAAAGACTTCAAAGATACCCCAGACTCCCTGTTTTACCGGAGTTTCGACGTTTGATGCGGCGTGTGCAATCGGGGCGGATCCAAGCCCGGCTTCATTGGAGAAAATGCCGCGTGCTATTCCATATCTCATAGAACGAATGATTCCGTAACCTAAAAAACCGCCGCCTACCGAACGGAAACTGAATGCATTGATAAAAATAGACCGAAATGCATCAGGAAGTAAAGCGGCATTAAGGCAAAGTGCTCCGATCCCTCCGGCAAGATAAAAGATTGCCATAAACGGGACAATGAGTTCTGTTACTTTTGATATTCGTTTAATCCCACCGATGATAACGAGAGAAGTGATCAAAGCTATAAGTACCCCTGTTACGAACGGAGGTATACGAAAACTGTTATGTAATGCAGACGAGATCGAATTGGACTGCGCCATATTTCCGATTCCAAAGCATGCAAACGCGCCGAAAAAGGCGAAAACCTGAGCGAGCCATTTTTGGCGAAGCCCTTTTTCAATGTAGTACATCGGGCCTCCGTAATAGATGCCATCCTTTCCTGTTTGACGGAACCGGACGGCAAGCACGACTTCGGCATATTTCGTCATCATACCAAAGAAAGCTGACACCCACATCCAAAAGATAGCACCTTCACCGCCCGATACAATTGCGGTAGTAACCCCAACGATATTGCCTGTGCCAAGGGTACTAGCGAGGGCGGTGCTGACTGCCTGGAACGGAGAAATTCTGCCTTCATGTTTTTGACGGTTGCTTTTTTTGAACAGGGAAGCAATTGTATGCTTCCAAATGTACCGGAAATTCCTTATTTGAAAGAAGTTTGTAGCAAATGTAAAGTAAGCGCCTGTTCCGATGAGAAGCAGCAATATGGGCGGACCCCAGACGATATGATGAATCTTATTATTGATTATTGTGATTACTTCGACAGGATTCATCCGACACCCCCAAAATAGAATAATGGCAAAGGGAAAAAATATTGAGTAAATTTTTTCTTACACGTCCATTAATCTATTATTCCATGCAGACGATACCGCACTTTTTTAGAGGGAGAGTCCGAGGTTATGCCTGGAAGAAACGGAAACTTATTAAGTGGAGTATAAAACAGTATAGGACGGCCAGCCAAATCTTATTTTGGCACGACCGAGTGAAGCCGACGTCGAACCTTCTTCATCCACATCGATTACGATACTTCCGTCCTGTATTCCTTCAGCTAATGAAAGCAGTTCTTTTATCGCGCTGGATGGCAGTCTTCCGAAATGTCCGGCGTACACGGCTTTTATCTTGGTATTACCGTGAAGAACCTTTGTAATACTGGAATGCCAAAGATGCAAACGCTCCATTTTATCTGCGTCATCATCTGCAAAAAGAAGTCTTGACATAATAGCATCACCGGAAAATAAAAAGCCCGTTTTAGAATCCAAAAAGCTCAGGCAGCCGGTTGTATGCCCCGGGGTTTCAAAAACCGTTACCGTTCTTCCTCCGAGGTCAATCACGGAAGTGGAATCAATCGCAATATGTTCAGGCATTTTATCTGAACGGATCAAAAAATCCGTTGTTTCGTTTGACGAAAAACCTTCCGAAATGTTTTGAAGCTCATTAATATACATACGACGGATGTGATCGGTGCAACCTTTAAAGAGACGGTAAGCCTGATTGCTTGCATATATTTTGTCAAAAAGGTAAACGCCACCCATATGATCCAGGTGTCCGTGAGTAGCAGCTACAATAAAAGGTTTTGTAGAGATTTCGTTCAGTACACCTCTAAAGTCTCCGGCTCCCACACCCGTATCAATCAATATCCCGGATTTCTCGCCTTCTAAATAATACATTGCATCAAATCCGAATTCATTGATCTGCCATGTATTTTCAGCAAGCGGTATTGTCTTATAGAAAATCATATTCATCCTCCTGCAAGGTATGCCTTAAATATAATCTAATTATAACATAGAACTTATGATCTGTTAATTCATAAAGGCTGATAAAAAAACGAAGTAGTTCTTGCCAGTTTTTTGTATTGGGAATACAATAGAAACATGAATAGGTATTAATGGAAGGAGATCAGACGGATGCAAAATTTTACTTATTATTCCCCCACTAGAATTGTTTTTGGAAAAGAAACGGAAGGAAAAGTCGGACAAGAAGTGAAACGTTTCGGCGGAAAACGGGTTTTGCTTCATTACGGCTCCAAAAGCGCCAAAGAAAGCGGGCTTTTAGGCCGTGTCGAAAAATCCTTAAAAGAAGCCGGGATTTCATATATATCGCTCGGCGGTGTTGAACCAAACCCAAAATTAGGGCTTGTCAAAAAAGGGATCGAACTCTCCTTAAAAGAAGACGTTGATTTTATTTTGGCAGTCGGAGGCGGCAGCGCAATTGATTCCGCTAAAGCAATAGCCATCGGCGCAAAAAATCCGAATTTTGACCTATGGGAAGAATTTTTTGTAAAAAGGACAGAGCCGGATGATACACTTCCTGTCGGAACGATATTGACGCTTTCTGCCACGGGCAGCGAGATGTCCTACTCTACGGTAATCATAAATGAGGATGGAATGAGCAAACGTGGCTACAGCACGGACAAGATCCGTCCGAGGTTTTCGATCTTGAATCCAGAACTTACCTATACATTACCCCGGTACCAGATTGCCTGCGGATGTGCCGATATTATGATGCACACAATGGAGCGATATTTTTCACTGTCAGTCGGGAACGAAATGACGGATTATATTGCAATGGGCGTTTTGAAAACAATTGTAAAATATGCTCCGGTCGCCCTTAAGACACCGGATGATTATGAAGCTCAGTCTGAAATTATGTGGGCCGGAAGTATTTCACATAATGGCTTAACAGGCCTAGGTGCAGTCG
>JANZZB010000129.1 GCA_026419635.1 Clostridiales bacterium
ATCGGTGTATCTGCGACGTCGTCCGATGAAAAAATCTTTCACTCCATGTCTGCCAAAAGAGTGGACGGGGCAAAAGAATCGGTTTGGCTGATACGCAATGCCGAAAAGGTATCGAGCTTCTGTAACGACGTTGTCGGTGATATATCCGGTATTATCAGTGGTTCTACCGGTGCAATTATTATACTTAGAATTGTAAACAACACTTCTTTTGATGCAATGATTGTTAATCTGGTAATTACAGGTTTAATTGCTTCGCTAACAATCGGAGGGAAAGCTGCGGGAAAATATCTAGCTATTGCACATAATGAACAGATTGTATTCTTTGTTGGAAAAGTAATGAGTTTTTTTGGATTTTTAAGACTTGGCGGAGACAAATAGAGATCTGTTCTGTGAACTTGTTAATTGATAGAAAATTCTGCCGAAATAGTATTAATTAAGCTTATAGGTTTATGATTACTAATAATACGCTTAACGCGTTACGGCCGAGTAAAAAAGCGATAATAGGGGCTGTTACGAGTGAGTGATAAAAAAAGATTGGATACACTTCTTTTTGAACGCAGGTTATTTGAAAGCCGAGAAAAAGCGAAAGCTACCATTATGAGCGGAGTTGTCTATGTTAATGGACAAAAGGCCGATAAAGCCGGAATGGATGTTTCCCCTGATGCAGATATTGAAGTCCGTTCTTCCCGAAAAATGGAATATGTCAGCCGCGGAGGTTTCAAATTAGAAAAAGCACTTGACTATTTTTCTGTAAATCCGGATGGCTTAACAGTCATCGACATTGGTGCGTCTACGGGCGGATTCTCTGATTGTCTATTAAAGCGCGGTGCAAAAAAGATTTACGCTGTTGATGTCGGATACGGGCAGCTTGCATGGAGCATTCGGACAGACGAAAGAGTTGTATGCATGGAGCGCACCAACATACGTTATGTAACTCCGAATGATCTCTCCGATCTGCCGGACTTAGCGGTAATTGATGTATCGTTTATTTCGCTTAAACTTGTGCTTCCCGTTGTAAAAAACCTGATAAAAGAAAACGGCCGAATTGTTACGTTAATTAAACCACAGTTTGAAGCGGGACGCGAAAAAGTGGGCAAAAAGGGAGTTGTCCGGGATCCATTGGTTCACGAAGAAGTGCTAAATAATATTGCTCATTATTGTGAAGATTGCGGTATGTATGTAAAGGCATTTACCTTTTCGCCCATAAAGGGTCCGGAAGGCAATATTGAATATCTTGCAAAAATTGAAAAAAATGAAGAACCGGCAGACGTACAAGACCTGAAATCAGAGATAAAACGGATTGTTACGGAAGCGCACGAGTTATTGAAAGGATGAGAAGAATCAAAAACGTACTCGTATGTATCAATACCTCGAAGCAGGAAGTAGTTAGCGCGGCTTTTTCCATTATAAAGACACTTTCCGAGTTTGGATTTCATCCGATTCAGAAGGTATGCAGCGAATATACACCACGTGCTTGCTCGGCGCTGAATATTCGGGTGATGGACAATGATAAGGCGTTTGAAGCGGCTGATTTTATGCTTGTTGTCGGCGGTGATGGGGCGATGCTGAGATTTGCGAAAGAAGCGGCTCAGGCAGGAATTCCGATGCTTGGTATAAATATGGGAAAACTCGGCTTTATGACGGAGCTTGAACCGGCGGAACTTCCTATGATTAAAAACGTCCTGACAGGAAATTTTACGATTGACCGTCGCATGATGCTTGAAGTTTCAGTAATCCGGAACGGGAAATTTGTCTATCAGGACGATGCGTTAAACGACGCTACGGTATCTAAAGGAGACATCATGCGTGTAATCGACTTGTCCATTTACTCTGATAACGTTCATCTTCTAACCTACAACGGCGATGGCGTGGTGGTTTGCACCCCAACCGGTTCTACGGCATATTCCATGTCCGCCGGAGGCCCGATTGTCGAGCCGACGTCGGAAAATCTGACTATTACTCCGATTTGCCCGCATGTTTTTAATGCAAAAGCATTTGTTTTGTCTCCCGAACGTACTGTGACAATCAAAACTGGGAGTCTTGAAAATAAATCAGCATATCTATCGGTTGACGGAGGCGAATGTTTTCGGCTATACGAAACGGATTTAGTCCAAATTAAACGTTCGAATCTGGAAACAAAACTGCTTCGCATGCATGGAAGAAGTTTTTATCAAGTGTTAAGCCAAAAACTTTCCGACAGGAAGTGAAAAGTTCATGAAATTCCAAAGACAAGCGAAAGTTCTCGAACTCATCGAAAAGTATGACATCGAGACGCAAGAGGATTTATCCATGCGTCTGCAGGCAATTGGCTATAACACAACGCAGGCTACTATATCACGCGACATCAAAGATCTGCGTCTGGTAAAGGTTTTAACGGCATCGGGAAAATACAAATATGCACCATCCCCGGATAGCCGCGATTCCAGTTTTGCTTCCAGACTGCGCAATATCTTTAAGGAATGTGTCACAAGCATTGATTATGCACAAAATATCATTGTTATTAAAACGCTGCCCGGGCTTGCAATGGCTGCCGCAGCTGCAATCGATGGGATGCCTTACGAAGGAATACTGGGCACACTTGCGGGAGATGACACCGTAATGATCGTCATGCGGAGTGACAAAATTGCAGAGCAATTCTGCCGCGAATCGCTAAGCATGTTGACGTAATAACTAGAATAAAAAACAAAAAGTAATAGTGCAATACTTTATATTCTGCTCAAAGGTGATATATAAAGCATTTTATGCACACTAGACAAAATGAAACACTACGGGAGACTGGGTTACCATTCAAGGCTGTCGAATTATCGACAGCCTTGAAATGGATAGAAGCTAGATTATCTGATTTGGAGTGATTCGATGCTTTCGGCCTTACATATTGAAAATATCGCCGTTATCGAAAGGGTCGACCTGACGTTTGAATCGGGTTTTAATGTTTTGACAGGTGAAACGGGAGCCGGTAAATCAATTATTATTGATTCGATACAGGCAATACTTGGGGAGAGAACGAGTCGGGATGTTATCAGGACAGGCTCTGAACGTGCATCCGTATCGGCACAGTTTACCGATCTTCCGGATAAAATTTGGGAATACCTTTCTCAAAACAGTTTTTTACCTGAAGAAGAGAAAACACTGATTATGCGAAGGGATCTTTATACCGACGGAAGAAATGTATGCCGTATAAATGGCGTTCCGGTAACGGTAGCCCAACTAAAGGTGGTTGGCAGAATGCTGATCGATATTCATGGGCAGCATGACGGACAGAAGTTATTGGATGACACTTGCCATATTGAATATCTCGATCGTTACTGCAAAAACGAGGAGCTTATTGAAAGTTACCAAAAAGAATACGAACTCCTTCGCTCCATTCGTGAACAAATCAGTCAGCTTTTGATCGATCAGGCGGAAAAAGAACGAAAAATAGAAATGCTTACATTTCAGATAGACGAATTAAAAAGTGCTGAGCTTAAGGAAGGCGAAGAAGAGCAGCTTACAGAGCGGCGTGATTTACTGCGAAACGCGGAACGTCTTTTAGCCGGAATCGATTGTGCATATGCTTTGCTTTACGGTGACGAAAACACATCCGGTGTCTGTACAGCATTAAAAAATGCTGGGGACGTTTTAATAGGGCTTTCTTCGCTCGGCCCAAAGTTTCGTGAATTTTATGAAAAAACGGAAGAGCTGAAATATCAGACCGAAGACTTGGTACGCGATCTTGGTTCCGTGCGGGAAAGCATAGGCTCGTCGGAAGGGGAACTGGAAGCAGTTGAAGAACGTCTTGACCTTATATATCGCCTTAAACGGAAATACGGTTCAACAATTTTGGAAATGCTCGCATTTCTTAAAAAGAGTGAAGCAGAGTTGGTATCCATCGCAACGGCAGATGAAAAAATTGCACTTTTAAAAGAGAAATATAAAGCCGTAAAAGAGCGGACAATCAAACTCGCAAATAATTTGCATGAAGAACGGGAAAAGGGTGCCGAGGATTTAAAAAACCGGATTGTTTCGGAACTTCGTTCATTGGACATGCCGAATGCCGTATTTGGGATACCCGTTGAGCCGGATAAAACGGAAAAAGGCAGTTTGATATTGCATGAATACGGGGCGGATCAAGTCCGTTTTCTGATTTCCACAAATATTGGGGAAACTCCTCGGAACCTTTCGAAGGTTGCGTCCGGAGGCGAATTGTCACGTGTCATGCTTGCGCTAAAAAACGTACTAGTGACTAGCGACCCGGTTCACACGTTGATTTTTGATGAAGTAGATGCCGGGGTCAGCGGAAGGGCGGCTAACAAGATTGCGGTAAAACTGAAAGAAGTCTCAAAAAACAAGCAGGTTTTATGCGTAACCCATCTTGCGCAGATTGCGGCTTTTGCTGATGCACATTATTTGATTGCTAAAACCGAGAAGGACAAAAGGACGTATACGAATGTATCGCTTCTTACATTTGAGGAGAGGAAAAGGGAACTTGCCCGTATCATCGGCGGGGAAATTGTTACTGAAACGACGCTTAAAAGCGCTGAAGAATTGATCAATGCGGCAAA
>JANZZB010000130.1 GCA_026419635.1 Clostridiales bacterium
CCGCATATATGCGCTGCGTAAAGACAGCCCGCTTATTATCGGATTGTCGGATGACGGCAATTTTATCGCATCTGACGTACCCGCGATCTTAAAATACACAAAACGTTATTATCTGCTTGAAACCGATGAAATCGCTGTTATAAAAAAAGACAGTGTTGAAATCTTTAATGCCGACAAAGAGCCTATCATGAAAACCGAGATGACGGCGACCTGGGATTTGGAAGCTGCCGAAAAAGGCGGATATCCCCATTTTATGCTCAAAGAGATCAACGAACAGCCAAAAGCGATTCGTGACACGATCCTGCCCCGAATCGCTACCGGAATCCCCGTTTTTGAAAATATCAGTGACGAGGAGTTAAAATCAATTAAACGTCTTCATATTGTTGCATGCGGTACAGCATATCATGCGGGGCTTGTTGGAAAATTTGCGATTGAACGGCTTGCGAAAATCCCTGTTATCGCTGATCTTGCAAGTGAATTCCGGTATCGCGATCCGTTATTTATGGAGGGCGATGCTGTTATTTCGATTACCCAGTCGGGCGAAACAGCCGACACGCTTGCCGCGCAGCGGCTTTCTAAAAGCGCAGGACTGCGTACAATCGCTGTTTCGAATGTTGTAGGCTCTTCCATCCCCCGCGAAGCGGACCATGTCATCTATACTTGGGCAGGCCCAGAAATCGCCGTAGCGTCAACAAAGGCTTACTCTGTTCAACTTTCTGTTATGTATATGCTCGCAATCAAACTCGCTTACTTAAACGGGAAGATTTCCGAAGCAGAAGCACGTACTTTGACAAAAGAACTCGCAGATACGACTGATATTTTGCAATCCATTCTTCAAAAAGACGAGGATATAAAGCATATCTCATCCATCTTTCAAAATACGGAAGATTTGTTCTTTATCGGACGTGGTTTGGATTATGCGCTTGCACAGGAGGGTTCGTTAAAATTAAAGGAAATCTCCTATATACACAGTGAAGCATACGCGGCTGGTGAATTAAAGCATGGAACGATCTCTTTGATTACAAAAGGCACTCCGGTTATTGCGATTGCAACCAAAGAAGAGCTTTATGAGAAAACGATCAGCAATATAAAAGAGGTTAAAGCAAGAGGGGCAAAGGTCATTCTGCTTTGCACAGAGGATGTACCGGATATAGATAAAATCTGTGATTATTGTGTCGTAATTCCCAAAATGAATGATCTGTTTACTGTAATTCCCAGCGTTGCGGTTTTGCAAATGTTTGCTTATTATACTGCTTTGGCGCGTGGCTGTGATGTCGACAAGCCGAGAAATTTAGCTAAGTCTGTAACAGTTGAATAAGAACGAAAAAACCGGCCGTAATGATACCATTACGGCCGGTTTTTAATACTTATTGTTCACTAATCAGCCTGGTTAATATATGTAAAATCAGCTCCTCATTTGTCGGAATCATTCCTTTGGAAACAACGCCGCTCTGATTTCGTTTTTGGGTAGATCCTTCTTGTGTGTTGAGCCAGATGCTTTTAATCATCGATCTGATTTCCTTCTTTACAAGTCTGGGTGTTGTATTATTTTTCTCAGCGACCAGTTTGTAAATATTTTCCAGTTCTTTTACTTTTCTTCCTAAAATTAACACTTTTTCACCCCCCTTATATTAAAATTGTGTATTTTTTATGACGTTTTATCTTGCAATTTGAATTGTAAAACAATTGTTTTGTTGGATTATGTAAAATAACGTTGAAAGTGAAAAAGAAATATTAAAAAAGCTGTAATATTTATTACAGCTTTCATATTTTATGCCATTTTCTTCCATATTTTAAGTTTTTTGGTAAAATTTTCTACAAGTATAGCATCATTTGAAATGTTGTTACTCTTTATTCACCACTGCCCTGTTTTAATTGTTCTATTATTTCTGGATCTGGAGTAATCATTGCAGTTTGAAAATTTTTGTACGTTACCATACCGCATTTACCACCGGGTAATTTTTTAACGTTTTTGACTTCTGTATAATCGACAGGAACATGTGCGGATGAAGACGCTTTTGAATGGTAAGCCGCAATCATAGCAGATTCGCTTAATGCTCTTTCCGTTGGTTTTATACCGTTTGTGATTAAGATTACATGAGAACCGGGAATCTTTTGAGTATGAAACCAGATATCCGTCTTAGATGCCGTTTTCAAGGTTAGTTCCTCATTTTGAAGATTATTGCGTCCGGCAAGAATCAAAAAACCGTCACTTGACTTGTATTCGTATGGTTTGATACTTTTGGAAGAACTTTTTTTATTACCTTTTAACTTTCCCTTATCTTTTAAATATCCAGTATTTAATAGTTCCTCCCGAATTTCAATCAGTTCCTGCGGCGTCATTGCCCTTGAAAGCTCGTCCAAAACACTATCTAGATATAGAAGTTCACGCTCCGTTTGTTCAATCTGAACGCGAAGCGCTGCTTCAGCATTTTTCATACGGTTGTAATTTTTATAATACCGCTGTGCATTTTGTTGCGGAGACAACTTTATGTCAAGAGGTATTTCGATCTCGGGTTCGCCTTTCGTGTAATAATCCGGTACCCTGGCTTTTGTCATTCCTTTTTGCACAAGATGCATTCCTGCCATTAGAAGGTCAGCATATTTCCGCAAATTTTCGCGGTCCAAAGCGCTTCGGAATTCATCTCTTTGCAATGCGAGTTTTTTTGTCAGCCGTTCCTGTGCCGTTGATACAACCCGGAAAAGGTCCTGCGATCGTTTTTTCTGTCTCGCGGCATTCTCTTTTTCTAGGTAAAATTCATCCAACATAGACGAAAACGATGAACAGTATTTTTCTTTTACTTTAGCCCCGTATTGAAGTATTTCCATAAAAGTAAAATCCATCGGCGACCCATCGTCCGCTTTTTGTAACAGGACAGGATTTACACGTCCGCTGTTAACAAGCTCTGAAAGACTCACAATTTCGTCTGCAAGTGCTTCTTGTTTTTGACTTAAGGAATTTTCCGCACGGAATATAAGCTCGCGAGCAATCAGAGGTGAAAGACCCATGAAGAGTGAGATTAGATGTTTTTCGTTCAGAAGTTCTGCTCCAAATGGCTCTAAAAGCGCTTTGATATTATCTTTTTTTAATATACGAAAATCAGCGCGTTCGGGCGATACCGGAAGCTTATAAAACATTCCCGGCAGTACCTGCCGCTCTGTAGACATTTCAAAATCAACACGTCTGAGACAGTCAACAATGCGACCGTCGGAGCCTTGTAGAATCAAATTCGGCTGCCGTCCAAAAAGCTCCGCTGTCAAGGTTTTTACTGCCGGATCTCCCATCTCATCCATAGTATCCATTTCTATATTGACAATCCGTTCTAAACCCGGCTGTGATATTTTGCGTATTCTCGCGCCCGTTAAATGTTTGCGCATCAACATACAAAACATCGGCGGACTTGCCGGATTTTCTATTCGCGCATCTGTCAGGTTAAGGCGTGGAGACGCACCGGCCGTAATAAGCAGTTTCAAATTGCCGGTAGCTGCACGCAAAGCTAAAACCATCAAGTAGTTTTCAGGCTGATGGATTTTATCAATTTTCGCCCCAGTTAGCTTCTCGGCCAGTTCAGAAACCACTGCCTGTAAAGTAATCGAATCCAACGGCACTGATTTTTCCCCCGTTTTCTGAAATTTTCTAAAAAAATGAACTATATAAAATATTCAATGTCGCTGCGGTTCGCTTCCGCAATCTTAACCGTAATTTCCGGAAATGCATTCCCGATAAGTTCAGCAAATTTAGGACAAATCAAATTTTCTGTTTCAAAGTGTCCAGCGTCAATCAGGTTCATGCCGTACGCTGCCGCTTCAAGCATTACGGAATATTTAATGTCAGAAGTAATGAATGTATCACAGCCCGCATCCTTTGCGTTTTTTAACAGGTCCCCGCATGCACCTCCGCCGACCGCAACCCGCAAAACCTTACTGCCCGCATTGATAAAGCGCGTTCCTTTTAAGGAAAGCCGAACTTTGATCTGTTTGAGAAATTCATGAAGTGTCATTTGCTCTTTAAGTACGCCATACCGTCCAAGTGCTTCAGTCTCCCCTCCTCGCAGCGAGTCTATCTGTATTAGACCGATTCTTTCCGCCAGCAAATCGTTCACTCCTCCGTCCGCGACGTCGGCGTTGGTATGCATCGAAATAACCGAAATATCATTTTTAATTAAGTTTGTTACAGTACTACCTGTTGGCGTATCCTCCGTTATAGCTGAAACAGGCCGAAAAACAACCGGATGATGTGATACGATTAAATCAAACTGTTCTTTTATTGCTTCTAATACGACTGGCGGAGTTACATCCAAAGAAATTAAGGCTTTTTTAACTTCTTTATTAAGCCGTCCGATTAAAAGGCCGCTGTTATCCCAGCTTTCGCAAAGTGATATCGGCATAGACGTGCAAAGATGATTAAAAATATCCTTTACTGTCGGCATTTTTCCCATTCCTTTTTCAACTCCGTTAATCCTTCTATTGCTTCATCGAAGAATAAAATGTCTTCCTGTATGACTATCCGCGACTGTATTAGCC
>JANZZB010000131.1 GCA_026419635.1 Clostridiales bacterium
TAGTCGATTGCGCCTGAAGCGCGCAGCATGTACACAGCAGTCAGCATTGCAACCAAAACCGGGAATATTTTTAACGCAGTTTGAAGTCCTTCCGTCGCTCCTTTTAAAAAGACGGAAAAAACATCAACCCCTTTTATCAATCCGTATACTAATGTAAATGTCAGTATTCCGGGAACAAGAAAATCTGTAATTTTCATCTTTTTTTTACCTCCCGCACAGCATAATTATTTATAAATTAAAAATTTTTTTAAAATACCTTAAAAAAAATGAAATTTCATCCGAATATATATAAAAGAATCTAAAATGTTACTTTTTTCCAAAAATCATTTTCTATTTTTTTTTCTTTTTGCCAGCTTCCTAAATAAAAATGCGGCCGTAAGCCCCGCCGTAACAGAAATGGAGGAAGACAGCCAGACCGCGGGAAGTATATCATAGGGCTTAGCTGACCCAAGCATTGACCGCACTGCAGCTACAGTTGTTGGTATCAGCTGAATGGAAGCCGTATTAATCACGATAAAAGTGATTAGCTCATCGGATGCCTCTTTCCCGCCACTAATCTTTTGAAGCCGATCTGCCGCTTTTAAACCGATTGGAGTCGCTGCGTTGGCAAGGCCTAAAAGATTTGCCGTTATATTGCCGGAAATCAATTCAAGTGCTTCTTGATCATTAGCCGCGTTTCGAAAAAGTAGTTTCAGGACTGGCCTCATCATACGAGCAATTTTTGAGGCAAGTCCGGATTCGGACAAAACACGCATAATCCCCGACCAAAGACACATAATACCAATAATTGAGAGTATCAATTCAACGGCACCGCTTGCACCTTTCGTTATTGCAATGGAAACTTCCGGGATCCGACCGGATATGACACCCATTATTGTTGCAAAAACGATTAAAACAACCCAGACACGAGTCATCATTTCCAAAAAACCCCCTTAAAACAAAACTTTTGAGCAAAATAAAACGATATTCCCCTTAAATGTAATATAATACTGTTATTTTTTTACAATTAGTTAATGTTTCGACAACTTTCGTTTGACAATATATAACATATTTGCTAGAATTAAACATGAAAGTGAACAAAAGGAGTGATATTTTGAAATCAACTGGTATTGTTCGTAAAGTTGATGAACTCGGTAGAATTGTCCTTCCCATAGAATTGAGGCGCACACTAGACATCGAAGTGAAGGACGCCCTTGAAATATATGTTGAGGGTGACGCAATCATGCTTAAAAAGTACGAGCCTTCGTGCATTTTCTGTGGTAGCTCCGAGAGCATTCAGGATTTCAAAGGCAAAAACGTTTGTGCATCATGCAAAACACAGCTCTCCAAGTAAGAAAAAAAAATAAAAGCCCTGTGAAAATATTCACAGGGCTTTTATTTTTTATTTGTATTTTTTTAACCTTGTTTAATTGCTTCAACAGGGCAACTAGAAGCACAAGTACCGCAATCGATGCAGGCGTCCGCATCAATCACATATTTGCTGTCGCCAGCAGAAATACAAGAAATCGGGCATTCTCCTTCGCAGGTTCCGCAGTTTATGCATTCGTCACTGATTATGTAAGCCATAATACACCTCCAGATTATTTCAAGTCCATTGTAACACGAAAGGACAAAAAATCAATTAAAAATTAATAATCAGACATTATTTTTACATGCATCTTCTAATTAAAAAAGAAAACAATTTTACAGGTAATAAAATATTCGTCTTCCGGTTAAAATAGCGATGTATTGATTTTTATATGAAGGGAAGACTCTTTTTATGCCTGTTAATAATAAAAAAAATAATATGGAAGCCGGTCAGGAATTCACTCCTGATCTTGTATGTTCCAGTCTTCCTCATAGTACAAGGTTCAACCCCCGTGTAAATCCTAAATCTGAGCCTGCAAAAACAGAAGAAAATATTCAAAATAATGAGCAAACAAAAGCATAGCAAGAATAAATTTAACAAATTGCATTGCATTGGTCAGCAAAGATCAAATATAAAATTGCCTATTTTGTAAAAAGGAGTAAAATGAAATTAAACATCAAAGATAGTCAATGTCAAATTAGGGTGGTGATTGCGTGCGTATCTCAGATACCATCGCCAGTTTTTTGAATTCTTTATTAAATGATAAAGGCGGAATTGTAGAAATTCAAAGAAGCGAGCTTGCCGAACGCTTTGCCTGTGTTCCAAGCCAAATTAATTATGTTATTGAAACCCGCTTTTCACCCGAACACGGTTTTTTAGTGGAAAGTCGACGCGGGGGCGGAGGATATATCCGTATTACGCGTGTAAGTTTTGATTCACAAACGGCTGTAATGCATACAATAAACGCGATTCGGGAAGAGATTGACGCTCGCAGCGCAGAAATGTTTATTGAAAACTTAATAGATATGGAAGAAATTCATCCGAAAGTGGCAAGAATTTTAACTGCGACGGTTTCTGACCGTGCTCTTTCACAGGTGCCGCCGGAACTTCGAAATAGACTTCGCGCTTCCATTTTAAAGACGGCTTTAGTGGCGTTAATCAGCTAAGGGAGGGGTTTAGCATGTTATGTGAAAACTGTAAAAAAAATCAGGCAACAACATATTTAAAAACGGTTATTAGCGGTGAAGCCCGGGAAATGCGTTTGTGCGATGAATGTGCAAAAAATTTCGGGGGATTCAACTTCTTCTCAAGCGGTTTTGGACTTGACGGCATCCTATCCGGTCTGCTTGGCCAGTATAACACTTCGCAAAAGAAACCGGCCGGAATAAACTCCTGTCCCGTATGCGGCTCTACATTGGAGGATTTTTCCGAGTCCGGAAGAGTCGGCTGTGCCAATTGTTATGATGTATTTTACGAAAACCTTATGCCATATATTCGAAGAATTCACGGCAGCGCCGTGCACTCAGGACGTATTCCTAAACGAATTGAATCTTCTCCCAAAAGACGGATTCAGGCACTTGAAAGCGAACTTGCTCAAGCTGTAGCGGCTCAGGAATATGAACGCGCGGCACAGATTCGGGATGAACTGAAAGCCCTCAAGGAGGGAGATCAAAAATGAGCGTGGCGGAATTTTCCGGTGACGGAAAAGATATTGTTGTCAGCACTCGAATTCGTCTGGCAAGAAACTTGAAAAATTATCCTTTTGCCACAAAGCTCAGTGCTAAACAAGCAAGGGAAATGATTGCCGCAATTTATGAAGCGCTTCAAAAAAATCCTGCCTTAAAATCTGTTCTTTCATTTATTAAGTTATCTGATTTAGACGATTTAACAATTCAATCTTTTGTTGAACAGCATTTGATATCACCGGAATTTGCGAAGTCTACAGCGGAACGTTCCCTTGTATTATCGAACGATCGGCACATCAGCATTATGATTAATGAAGAGGATCATATCAGACTTCAGGTAATGGGAACGGGGCTTTGCTTAAACAAATGTCTGGATGAGGCGGTAAAACTAGATCTCTTATTAGATGAAACCCTTATGTTGGCGTTTAACGAAGAATTAGGCTATCTAACCCATTGCCCGACAAATCTAGGTACAGGTCTTCGCGCTTCTGTAATGCTTCATCTTCCTATGTTAACCCGGTGTAATGAAATAACAAAAATGATAGCTGACGCCGGAAAAATCGGAATTGCTGTACGCGGTATATACGGAGAAGGAAGTGTTGCCCGAAGCGAGCTTTACCAGATTTCAAACCAGTTTACACTTGGTTTTTCGGAGCAGGAAACCGTTGAACGCTTAAAAGGTATAACAGATCAGATCATTTCACAGGAACAAATTTTACGTAAAGCAGCGCTAGCCCAAGCGAGGGATGAATTTGAAGACAGGGTATATCGTTCAGCAGCCACTTTGCAAAATGCGAGGATCATGAGTGCATCTGAAGCGGAAAACCTGTTATCCGATTTGCGGCTAGGTATTTCTTGCGGGCTTATAAATGGTATCGACTATGATTCCTTAAACTCCATGTTGTATGATATAGGCCCAGCTAACATAGCTGTAAAAAACGGTTCAACGCTCCCCCCCAAGGAACGAGACAAATACCGGGCAGAATATCTTAGGAACTCGCTTCGTAGTAAGCTAAAAGAATAAGAAAGGAATTCTATTATGTATTTTGAAAATAAATTTACAGAAAAAGCATCAAATGCCTTAAAGTTCGCACATGAGTCCGCAGTCGAGCTTGGTCATAGTTATGTAGGAAGCGAACACCTTCTGCTTGGTCTTTTGCGAGAAAATGACAATGTTGCATCAAGAGCACTACTTAATGTCGGCATTACGGAAGAAAAAGCAAAAAAAATGATTATTGAAGTTGTAGGACAGGGAGGATCAGGCAGCGGAGTGCCTCAGGGCATGACACCGCGCACAAAACGCATCATTGAATTTTCTACTGCCGAGGCAGCGCGCTTGCAGCACAATTACATCGGAACCGAGCACCTTTTAATGGGTATTCTGCGCGAGGGAGAAAATGTTGCTGCACGTCTTTTAATAACGATGGGTGTTGATCTGCAATCTCTTTATAAATCGGTTATAGCAATGACCGGTTCGGATA
>JANZZB010000132.1 GCA_026419635.1 Clostridiales bacterium
ATGTTGATTATGATCGCCTTTGCTGCGTTGATTTTTCGGGGATACTGGGTAGCAATCCGTGCGAAGGACCGGTTCGGATGCTTGCTTGTAACCGGAATTACCACACAGATTGCAATTCAAACGATTTTTAACATGTGCGTTGTATCTGGACTGATGCCGATTACCGGAGCATCATTGCCGTTTTTCAGTTACGGAGGAACCTCTCTTTTTATTCAGCTTGCTGAGATCGGAGTTTTACTATCGGTCT
>JANZZB010000133.1 GCA_026419635.1 Clostridiales bacterium
AGATGTGTATAAGAGACAGGGAACACACTTATACAAATATTTCTGTTTAATAATTATTGGAGCTATGTAAATGAAAGTTTTATTTGCCGGAGGCGGAACGGGCGGGCACATTAATCCTGCTCTCGCGTTAGCCGAATATATTAAAATAAAAGAGCCGTATGCCGATATCCGTTTTGCAGGAGCCCAGGGCGGAATGGAAGAAACGCTTGTAAGGCGGGAGGGATATCATCTTTATACTCTGCCTTTACACGGTTTGCGCAGGAGCTTTAGCCTTCCGAGTATAAAATACAACTCCATCGCCCTTTTTGAAGCGGCTACTGCGGTTAATAAAGCAAAAAAGATCATTCGAGAATTTCGGCCAGATATCATAATCGGTACGGGCGGTTACGCAAGTTTCCCTGTAGTTTACGGGGGAATTAAGCTCTCCGTGCCGACCGCTCTTTTAGAAGTAAATGCGATGCCAGGATTTGTGACAAGGATGTTGTCCGGTCAGGTTTTAAGAGTGTTTGTCAGCTTTCAGGAGACGATTGCTTATTTAAAAGACGAAAAAAAGGCTGTTTTAACCGGCAATCCGATTCGTTTTACTGGTTCATCCATTTCAAGAGAAGCAGCAAGATCAAAATTAAATGTTCATAACAAACCACTTGTCGTGTCTTTCTGGGGTTCACTTGGCGCAATGAATATGAACAAAAAAATGGTTGATTTTATTAAACTGGAAGCGGAGCATGCAGATTTTCATCATATTCATGCTACTGGAAAAGACAGTCATCGTTGGATGCCGGAGGAGATCAAAAAACAGGGAGTCGATTTAAGAGAGCAAAAAAGCATCGATATTCGGGAATATATTTTCAATATGGGGGAGGTTCTTTCGGCTTGTGATCTTGTCATTTGCCGTGCAGGAGCTTCGACAATCACGGAAATCTGTGCGGTCGGCCGCCCTTCAATCATTGTGCCCTCTCCGTTTGTCACAGACAACCATCAGGAAAAAAATGCACGGGCGCTGGAAAATGAAGGTGCCTGTGAAGTGATTCTGGAAAAGGACTGCACGGGAGAGTCGCTCTACCGTTCGGTAAAAAAATTGCTCTCCAATCAAGACCGGCTGAATTCCATGGCCAAAAACGCAGAAAGGCTAAAAACACCGGACAGCTGTGAACGGATTTATCAGATTATAAAAACGATTTCCGTTTCTTAAGCCTGCATCCCTGCCTGCGCACATCAAAAGAATAGAACGCATACTATGTGTTGGGGCGTTAATTACGCCCAATGCGTTATTTGTCGATGTGAAGCGGCAGATTTCAGGAGGCATTAAGTAATGAGTAAATACGTCATTGCCGGGGGCAATACGCTATCCGGCAGTCTTAGGATACATGGGGCGAAAAATAGTGTTTTGCCGATACTAGCTGCAACATTACTGGTGAACGGAGAAAGCGTGATACATAATTGCCCCGACCTTAAGGATGTACGTTCGGCAATTAAAATTCTATCCCATCTGGGGTGCCGCGTTACACGTGAAAATGATACGGTTATCGTTGATGCAAGCACAATGTCAAGATACGATATTCCGGAAACATTAATGCGTGAAATGCGATCCTCAGTTATGTTTTTAGGCGCAATTATTGTGCGGGCAAGAAAAGCACAGATGTCTTTTCCAGGCGGTTGTGAGCTCGGCCCCCGCCCAATTGATCTCCATTTATCTGCACTTTTAAGACTTGGAGTCAATATTCGGGAAAACGGCGGTGAAATCCTTTGTGAAGCAGGGGATATGACAGGGACGGATGTTACTCTCTCATTTCCGAGTGTTGGAGCAACCGAAAATATTATGCTAGCTGCTACCTTGTGCAGCGGAACAACGCGAATTATCAACGCGGCCAGAGAACCCGAAATTGAAGATTTACAGAATTTCCTTAAAAAAACCGGAACAAATATTGTAGGAGCCGGTGGTTCAATTATTGAAATAAGCGGAGCATCGAATGCAGTCAGCGTTGAACATACGGTGATGCCGGACCGTATCGCAGCAGCGACTTATCTCTGCGCGGCGGCCGCAACCGGAGGGCAAATTGAGCTGACTTCAGTCATTCCGGAACATTTTTTAACAGTTACGGCGGCACTGGAAGAGGCCGGATGTAGTATATTAAGCGAGCCCGGAAGACTGTTTTTGCGGTCCGGCCCAGAACTCAAATCGATACGTCCGATCCGTACAATGCCATATCCCGGTTTTCCAACGGATGTACAGTCACCGTTAATGGCGCTGATGACAAAAGCAAAAGGCTCTACAATTTTTATTGAAAATATTTTTGAAAATAGATATAGACATGTATGTGAACTTCTTAGAATGGGAGCAAATATTCGAGTAGAGGGTAAAGTCGCTGTTATAACAGGAGTCTCTAAACTGTCCGGTGCACCCGTATCAATGACTGACCTTCGAGGCGGGGCAGCTTTGGTAATCGCAGCACTTTCGGCTGAAGGGATCAGCGAGATTACCGGGCTATCCCATACGGACCGCGGTTATGAAAAAATGGAGGAGGCACTTGCAAAACTCGGTGCCGATATACAGCGGATCGATTGAAATTCAGTGAAGTATAAATGCAAGGAGGTTGAAAATGAACGACATTCGTGATTTGAGACAAAGAAACAGACGCAGAAAATATCGCCGCCGCAAGACGGGATTTTTGTTCGCAGTGTTTTCATTTTTAGTAATTCTTGCGGCGGTAGTAGCAGCAGTGACCGTTTTTTTTAAGATTTCCGACATTAAAGTAACAGGGCAAACGCGGTATACAAATGAACAGATTTTAGAAGCATCGGGCATTACAACCGGTACCAATATGTTTTTAATTAATAAGTTTTCGGTCATTAACAAAATGTTTGACAAGCTGGTTTATCTTGATGAAGTCCGAATACGCAGAAGGCTTCCCGATACGGTAGAAATTATGGTTACGGAGACAAAGCCGATTGCTTGTGTCAAAAGCGCAGAACAATACTGGCTTATTGACAAGCGGTGCAAGATTTTGGAGGCAATAGACGAAAACAAGGCGAATCAAACTGGAATCATTACTGGTATTGAACTTAAGAATCCCTCAGCCGGAAGAATTGCGGATATCGGAGACGCGGACAAGCTCGTAAAATTAAAAGAATTACTTGATGCCGCCGACCGAGGAGGGGTGCTGGCTAAAATAAAAGGCATTCATTTTGAGAAACTTTATGATTTAAGTATGACTTATGACGATCGATTTACGGTCATTCTGGGTTCGGCCGGAGACTATGATCGAAAATTTCGATTTTTATTAAACGTCATGCAGCGGCTTTCGGAATTTGATAAAGGAACAATTGATCTGAGTGATCCGGAAATGGCTCGTTTCCGACCGGAGGACTAAAGGGTATCTGATGCTTAAAATGAATAACCTAATATTTTCAAAAACTATGAAAAAATGTGATAAAGTTCTTAACAAAACAAGAAAAATAAGGTATGATAAATAGGAGTATATTTTTTCGTTATTTAACATCTTGTCAAAGGATAAATGACAGTTACCATATAGCATAGCCACAAATTTTTTTGGAGGTTTTTTGTACATGGGCTTTGAGTTTGAAATGGAAAACGAAAATGTTGTTTCAATAAAAGTAATCGGTATCGGCGGCGGAGGCAATAATGCCGTCAACCGTATGATCTCAAATAGTGTACGGGGTGTGGAATTCATCGCCGTCAACACGGACAAGCAGGCGCTTAATTATTCTTCTGCAACAAAAAAAATAGCGATCGGGGCGAAGCTTACATCCGGTCAGGGCGCAGGCAGTGACCCGAAGGTTGGTAAAAACGCAGCGGAAGAAAGCCGCGATGAAATTCAAAAAGCACTTGAAGGCACCGATATGGTTTTTATCACGGCAGGTATGGGCGGCGGAACGGGAACCGGCGGAGCGCCGGTTATTGCCGAGATTGCTAAAAAAATGGGCATTTTAACGGTCGGAGTTGTGACACGCCCGTTTAATTTTGAAGGAAAAATACGGATTCAACAGGCTGAAAGCGGTATTAACGAGCTTCGTGAAAAAGTGGATTCTCTAGTTGTTATTCCGAATGAACGATTAAAGTTTGTAAGTGAACAGAAAATCAGTTTTCAGAACGCATTTGAAATTGCGGATGGAGTATTAAGGCAGGCAGTTCAGAGTATCAGTGAATTGATTACGGT
>JANZZB010000134.1 GCA_026419635.1 Clostridiales bacterium
GAGGCGGGTCGAGTTCGTCTCCCCTCACCTTAAGAGTAAATTTCCAAGAACAATTGCATGTTGAATCTGTTATTTCAGGATAGCAACTTAATGCTTCACATTCAAACCTGTCGTCAATCGTTTTGGCAAAATAGGTGTATTCAATTATTCCGACGGATTTACAGGGATGGAAATCCATCCCCTTTCTCTTTCTTGCATTTTGTACACGACAGTCTAGGGTGCGATAGATTAATACGTTGTCCTTTGTAATAATCTCATCTTCGTTTATATTGGCATAAATTCTGAATGAAAGCGCCCGTTTCAATCCCTCAATCCCTGACCGCTCCGGTAATCGCAAAAATTTCTTGATTCGATTGGCCTCTATTTTCGTATAGTGTCTCCACGCATTCCTATCGTGTTCAATAGCTTCATCCATACCATATTTCTGTTCAACCGACTGGAACCAAACTCCATCCATTGCCAGCCAGTTTTTTGAATAGATATCTATTAATTCTAGTAAATCCTCTTTTGTCAGGCTTCTAATTTCTTTATTATTCATACATTCAATTCCTTTAAAATTAAAAATTGAATTAGACCTTCCGGCTTTCGGTTAAAGCTATTATATCTAACTATGTAAAACTTCTTCAACTAATAATTTATTAATTTCGTATATAGAATTGAAAAGTGCGTTCCCAATGGCCTGAAATCATCGTATTCGTTTATCTTCTATTTTGGCGCGAGAGAAAACCGATAAATTAAATAACATTTTTGATACATTAATAATAAAAAAATCCAAGTCATTTTTCTGCATGCAAAAGGGCATAGAAAAAGCCTTGGAAACGTAATATTTCCAAGGCTTCGTGGCGGAAGAGGCGGGTTTTTCACCCCGCGCGCGGCAGGCCGCGCGCCGGCCCCGCGAACCCTTTGCGCCGAAACGACGCAAAGATTCTCATTTTGCTCATTATGAGCAATTTTAGCTTTTGATTCTGTATTTTCATTCAGCTTGTCTATGGCGGTGGAGTGTGCGGTGGCTTCTTGCTCCTGCACATCCTATGCTTCCAAAGGACAGAAAAGCAAGCAGGCTAACAGTTTTTTATAACGGACGATATTCCCGAAGTAAATAGCATATCTATCAAACTTAATAATCTGTCTGGGGGCAGGTCTTTTTGCCTGCGCTGCCAAAGGCGAAGCAGTGAAAACGAAGTTGAGATCTGAAACTCTAATAAATATGGTGCTGCTGAATTATCTCTAGGGAAGCAATAGTTCTGGCCATTATTAAAAAATTCAACTTTCAACTTTTCTATAAAGCGAATATTACCGTAATCACCTAATAAAGCATCCAGGTATGCCCCTTTTTCTTCGAAAAGTAGGAGTAATTCGCGTGGTTTTGTATCAGCGCACTCTGTGTTTTTCAATTTTTCACGGATAAAACCCAATATATCGTTTTCGACGAAGCTAAGCAAATCGTAAACATCGGTAAAATACTGATAAAAGGTACTTCGGTTATATCCGGACTTGTTTGCAATTTCCTGTACTGTGATTTTCTCTATCGGTTTTTGGCAATATAGTTCACAAAAAACGCTGATAAATGATTGTCTTGTTTTTTCCGTTATTTCGGGCTGCTTTTTCATCTCTTGCCCCTTTCGCAAGTAAAATATAATCCTACAAATCAAATAAATCTGTTGGTTGATTAATTTAAAACAAAGTCATATAATCCATTATACAACATGTTGTCTTATAGTCAAGACGTGAGGAGGATAAGAATGAAAATAGCCGTCAGGTATCAGTCCATAGGGGGCAATACAAAATCCGTAGCGGAAGCTATCGCCAATAAAGTAGGTGTCAAGGCAGAGCCGATAACTGTACCGCTTAATAAGCCGGTTGACTTTTTGTTTATCGGCGGCGGCGTCTACCAACATGGTTTAGACGATTCCCTTAAAAACTATTTGAAAAATTTAGACGCTGCAATTGTCAAAGTCGTGGCTGCTTTTTCCACTGCCGGAGTTATGGATGGGGCAAAAAGAATAGCTTCTATCGTTAAAGAGAAAGGGATACCTGTACATGCCGAAACCCTGCCTATGAAACTCGGTGTGCGCAATCATGGTACATTTGTCCATAAAGGATTTATCGACTTGACCAACAAAGAGCTTGCCGCTGTTAATGACTTCGTAAAAAAGGTGATCGGATAACGTTTTTTGCATAGCAACAAGAATTTAATACTGCCATAAGGTCACGGTTAATCAGCCGTGGCCCTTTTTTTGCCCGAAATCCATAAAACACCTTGACAATATTCATTTGAATCGTAGCGACGTAAAGAATCACCCTAACCAATAAAATCACCTCTGCGCAAAGGGGGACACCTTCCCCCAATTATAAATAATACGTATAAATTGATTAAATCATGAGTGGTATAAAAAGTAAAAGGACTTGAACCACGAGGGTTCAAGTCCTTTTGCTCATTTTAGATTAGTAGAGGCGAAGATGCTTGAACTCTTCACCTTCTGAATTCTTTTCAGATGATCTGCCGCGTAAGTTGTCCTTCGGCGCCGCATGTCCGCCTGCGGACTAATCTTACATTAAGGGGCTTCGACCCCTTAACAATCCCCTAAATATACTTTTTCGACAACCTAAAAGACATTATCAGAATGATAATGTCTTTCTTGTCGCTTTTCTATATCGGTTTTGGGTATTGTTTAGTTTCCCCATTGAACCGTGCCTTTACCTGTAGCCTTTCTTATTTCAATACAACTTTGTGGAATGTCTTTTTTCCCTTTTTGATGATCGCTTTCCCATCCGGGAAGTCTGCGGGATTCAGGGTATGCATCACATTTGTGATCTTCTCGTTGTTGATCAGAAGTCCCCCCTGCTCAATCAGCCGTCTTGCTTCCCCTTTCGAAGGTACAAGAGAACATTTTATCAAAAGATCGATCGCAGAAATTTCTCCGTTTGCAAAGTCGCCGGACGGTATTTCCGTTTGGGGCATATCCTCGGAATCCATGCCATTTCCAAACATTGCTTTTGCTGCGTTTTGTGCACAGATCGCTTCTTTGTCTCCGTGAACCATTTTTGTTATTTCGTAAGCAAGCCTTTCTTTCACGGAATTAAGCGCGCTGCCCTCCAGCTTTTCAAACTCTTTGATCTCCTCAAGCGGAACAAAGGTCAAAAGCTTCATGCATTTAATAACATCGTTGTCCTGTACGTTTCTCCAATACTGGTAAAACTCATACGGCGAAGTTTTTTCTGCATCTAGCCAGACGGCGCCCTTTTCCGTCTTTCCCATTTTCTTTCCTTCCGAAGTTGTTAAAAGGGTAAACGTCATACCCTCAGCCTTTTTCCCGTTTACACGGCGAATCAGATCCGCACCGTTTATAATATTCGACCATTGGTCGTCACCGCCTAATTGCAGAGAGCAGCCGTAAGCACGGTTAAGATGCAAAAAGTCGTAACTTTGCAAAAGCATATAATTAAACTCAATAAAGGTCAGTCCTTTTTCAAGTCTGGCCTTAAAGCATTCTGCCGTCAGCATACGGTTAACAGAAAAGTGCACACCGATTTCCCGCAGAAAATCGATATAATTCAGCGGCAAAATCCACTCGGCATTGTTGACCATAATTGCCTGGCCTTCTGAAAAATCGATAAAACGCTGCATCTGAGATCGAAATTTCGCCGCATTTGCCGCGATGTCTTCCTTCGTCAACATTTTACGCATATCCGTTTTTCCGGTCGGGTCGCCGATCATAGTCGTGCCGCCACCGAGCACCGCAATTGGACGGTGTCCGGCTTTCTGAAGACGCTCCATAACAACAAGCTGTAAAAAATGTCCGACATGAAGGCTGTCTGCGGTCGGGTCAAATCCAATATAAAATGTTACTTTTTCCGTCTCAAGCATTTTTCGAATGGCTTCCTCATCCGTCATTTGCGCGATCAGGCCCCTGGCCTTTAATTCTTCAAAAACTGTCATAACAGTCATTCCTTTCTTACATTTTCCTAAAACAAATAAATCCCCTGCTGTAATAGCAGAGGACGTAAAACCGCGGTACCACCTCAGTTTGCGCACCCCTCACGGGACTGCGCCTCTTTAGGTCAATATATCTTGACCTGAGCGCTATAACAGGCGCACCTGTGACCGCCTACAGAAAAACATCTTTGTACGTTTTTGTTCGGAGCCCGGCTCGCGGAGGTATTTCACCGACCCGCTTTCCCTGCTCACACCAGCCGCAGGTTCTCTGAAAAGTAAAATCGGTTACTTGTTCCGTTCATAGCCATTTTCAATTCTTAAAAAGGTTTCTAGAACCCCTTTTTGATATATACAAATAGTTCGACTTGGACCTATTGAAACATCATAAATTCTTTTAGTCTTTACACCATGGCAAATTATATCGTGCTCATATATCTTTGTCAAGCGTTTGCCGCATTGATCAATTCCTGTCTCTTATACACATCT
>JANZZB010000012.1 GCA_026419635.1 Clostridiales bacterium
CAGTTGTACATACTCACTCTACCTTTTGTACTACACTGGCCTGTCTGCATGTCCCAATTAAAGCAGTCCATTACGTTATTGCGGGGGCTGAAGTTGCGGAAATTTCTTGCGCGGAATATGCAACTTTCGGAACGGAGCAGCTTGCCGAACATGTCAAAAAGGTTATTGGAAAAAGCAGGGCAGTTTTGCTCGCAAACCATGGGATTGTAACATGTGGTACAAACCTTGCAAATGCATTCGGATTAGCTGTAAATCTTGAATTTGCAGCTGAGATGCAATGGAGAGCATCTTGCATCGGTAACCCGGTTATACTGAGTAACGAAGAGATGGACACTGTTATGGATAGCTTTAAAAGTTATGGCCAGCCCAAAAAAGAAACCGATAAAAAAGATGGCATGGGCTATTAAATAAAAAAGGAAATGTTCTTTTACATAGTTTGGAGAGCACCCGGATTGTTCTTTCTGTACTATATAACTTTTATCTTATAAGCGATTCTAGTTTAGAAACCAGTTTATCCTAGAAGTGATTTAAGTTGAATATAGATTATAAGACTGCCTATCTTATATAATATCTCTGATTCAGCAGAGTTAAGATATAAGAAAAAGGCAGTTTTTTGTATTTAAAACTATTATAATTTTAAGATTAATTATGATTTTCGAAAATAAATGAAATAAGACGAAAGAGTGGTATTGACGATACAAAATTTTGGTAGTATTTTGAAATTGCAAGTGCAATTTTTGAGAAAGGTGGCTTATGATATGGCAGATGCAGAAAGCTCTTTAAAGGAGTACACAGGGATCGACCCAAACAAAAACTTTCATTTGGATGTTCCGCCGGGTAAAACAAATTTTCATGTAAAAGGGATGGATAATGTCGACTGGGGGATGAAAGACAGATTATCCCGGATTTTCAATCCCAAAAGCGGTAATACGTTAATGCTTGCCTTTGATCACGGATATATCATGGGTGCATCCACGGGGCTCGAAAGACTTGACGTTCTTATACCGGAACTTGCTGAGGACATTGATGTACTTATGGCGACACGGGGTGCGTTAAGAAGCTGCGTGCCTCCGACGTTTAATAAGGCTGTCGCACTTCGCTGTACGGCGGGCAGCACAGTATTGTCTGAAGATGTAACAAAAGAAATCATAGGGGTAGATATTGAGGATGCTATTCGTATAAACGCGTCCTGTATGGCAGTTCAGACATTTCTTGGTACAGAAGACGAGAAAAACTCGATTGAGAACCTTGTAAAAACCATTAACGCGGGCAATAAATATAATATTCCGACTTTAGGAGTCGTTGCAGTCGGAAAACAAATGGCCAGAAATCCGCAGTTCTTTTCTTTGGCTACAAGGGTCATTGCAGAACTCGGAGCACAGATCATTAAATCGTATTATTGTGAGGACTTTGAAAAAGTTACGGCGGGTTGCCCGGTTCCGATTGTTATTGCCGGAGGGAAAAAATTGCCGGAAAACGAGGCTTTGACGATGGCTTACCAGGCAATAAGTGAAGGAGCACATGGTGTTGACATGGGCAGAAACATCTTTCAGGCAGAGGATCCGAAAGCAATGGCAAAGGCAGTGGCGAAAGTGGTTCATGAGGGTTATAACGATAAAGCGGCATATGAATTTTACTTAGACATGAAAAAAAGATAATACGTTATATGTAAAAACAGGGGTGGAAAATAATTCTGCCCCTGTAAAATTCTATTTCAGGACTTCGGATTTATTCAGGCAATGATCTCTCTCAGTACGGACTCCAGATAGGAAATCTCTTCAAGCGTATTATAAAAAGCGAGCGAAATGCGTACGGAACTTTCCAAGCCGAATCTGCGGATGATCGGTTGTGCGCAATGGTGGCCTGCCCGAACAGCAATCCCCTTGCTGCTTAGAGCTTTTCCGATCTGATCGGCACTAAACCCGTCGATCACAAAGGGAAGAATGCCGGTTTTGTTCTGATGCCCCCCGATGATTTTTAATCCAGGTATCTTCCTGAGCAGTTCTATTCCGTTTTCCAATAATCTTTTTTCATAATTTGTGATGTTATTGATGCCGAGTTTGTCCACATAATGAATTGCTTCACCAAGACCGATGGCATCGGCGATGCTTCCCGTTCCGGCTTCATAGCGGTGCGGGAGAGACTGATAGGAGGATTTTTCAAAACTAACGTCTGAAATCATATTTCCTCCACCCTGATAAGGCTCGATATCGTTCATTATATCCGCTTTTGTGTATAAAACGCCGATTCCTGTCGGTCCATAAATCTTATGACCGGAAAAGGCATAAAAATCGCAGTCGATGTTTTTGACATCCACTTTAAGGTGCGATATTGCCTGAGCTCCGTCAATAAGAACCTTTGCTCCGTATTGATGTGCCATATGCGTTATTTCTTTTACAGGTACAATCGTTCCGAGAGAGTTGGAAACATGGGTAACAGCAACAAGTTTTGTCTTTTCATTCAGGAGTTTTTGATATTCCTCTAAATCTATCTGTCCTGTTTCATCAACTGGAATAACCCGCAGCTTTGCACCGGTTTGTGAACATATTATTTGCCATGGAACAATATTGGAATGGTGTTCAAGCTGCGAAACAATAATTTCGTCATCCCGGTGAATGAAATGTTTTCCATACGTTTGTGCAATCAGATTTATAGCCTCTGTCGTTCCTCGTACAAATATGATTTCGTTTACAGATGACGCATTGATAAATTTGCTGATTTCATTTCTGGCCCCTTCGTACGCATCCGTCGTCCTTTCGGCCAGCGTATGGGAAGAACGGTGTACGTTGGAATTTTCATGTTCGTAAAAATAAACCAGACGATCAATAACACATTTCGGTTTTTGCGTTGTTGCAGCGTTATCAAACCATATAAGTTTCATGCCGTTTACCATTTCGGACAAAATAGGGAAATCCTGCCTAATCCTATAAACGTCTGGTTCGTTATATTGGCTTGAACAATCCGGGATGAAAACAGGGGGAACAAGAACATCGTTTTTATTTAACAATGGCTCTGACGAAAAAAATTCAGGAAAATACTCTAAAGCCAATTCGTTTATCAGCTGTGGACTGATAAACGAATTTTGAATATCATTGAAAACGTTTAAGCATAATTTGTTTAACAAATCCGTATCGGAACTATTGCTGTCTCTTATACACATCT
>JANZZB010000013.1 GCA_026419635.1 Clostridiales bacterium
GTCATAGTAGTGTCCTATATCAACGTTTTCTAAAACTGCAATTGCATCAGATGATAAAATCGCAACAGAACAGTAAAGGGTAATCAAATAAGAGGCGATACCTTTTTGATCTATTCCCATAAATCGAACGGAGAGGCCACGCGATTGTTCGCCCTGAAGACCGGACATATAAAGACCGATTACCCCTTGTTTTTGTTCGCCGGTTCTGACCAGTAAAAAGTTCGTTTTTCCGGATTTTTGCAAAGGCTTTCTTTGTCCGTCTACAAGAAGTTTATCGGTAGGAACGATCGGGATACCTCTCCACGTCATAAAAGGCGAACCAAATAAATTTACGATAGCAGGAGGGACACCGAGTCTTGTACATTCGCGCCCAAATGCGGCAATAGCCGCGGGATGTGCGAGAAAAAAAGAGGGCTCTTTCCATACTTTTGAGATCATTTCATCAAGATCGTCGGGAGTCGGATAGCCTGTACGTGACTTGATATGCTGGGATTCTGTGATGTTATGAAGCAATCCGTAATCCTCGTGGTTGATAAGCTGGGCTTCCTGTTTTTCACGCATGCTTTCAATGTTGATTCGCAGCTGTTCTTTAACCTGATCATAAGGGTTATTGAAAACATCCGAAATACGGGTGTCAACTTTGATCGTTGATGAAATCGAATTTAAGATGTATTCTCTTGGACTAGGTTCATAGTCAATGAAACCTTCATAAACATAATTGCTATCCTGAGAGCAAAAAACATCTAAAACCGATTCGCCCTCTTTTACCTTATTTAGCCTATAAATACCGGTTTCGAGCGCTTTCCATTCGAAAAACTTTGTCAGCCATCTTGGGGTAATCGGTTCAAATTGCGGCGGAGTCTTTGTTACGTTTGCAAGCGGATATGCACTTTGGCTAGTTAAAAAATTGTTTTTGATTTCTGTATCCATAATCTATTCTCCTACTAAAAATCAACAATACTATATATCATCCCACATCCTAACGCCGGTATACTTTCTTTTTCAAAAACATTGTGTTAAAAAAAATTCATAAAACAATAATAAAAAATCAGCTGCCATATAGCAGCTGATTTTTATAAGAATATTCTGTTACATAAATGATATTGTTACAATTAAAGAAGCAAAGACGATGGATGCCATCGATAATAGTTTAATTAAAATATTAATAGAGGGGCCGGATGTGTCTTTAAACGGAACTCCGACCGTATCACCGACGACGGCTGCCTTGTGTGCATCGCTGCCTTTTCCTCCGTGTGATCCGCCTTCAATATATTTTTTCGCGTTGTCCCATGCTCCGCCGGAGTTCGCCATCATCACGGCAAGTATAAAACCAGAGGAGGTCGAACCGGCAAGCAAGCCGGCAACACCGTTTACTCCAAGAAAGGTTCCTACAATAATAGGGAATATAATGGCAAGAAGAGCAGGAAGGATCATTTCCTTCTGGGCCGCTTTTGTGCAAATCGATACGCACTTTGCATAATCCGGTTCTGCAGAACCACTCATCAGGCCTTTTATCTCGCGGAATTGCCGCCGTACTTCCATTACAATGCTCATTGCTGCTCGCCCTACTGCATTCATTGTTAACGATGTGAATAGAAAAGGCAGCATACCGCCGATGAATAGTCCGATTAGAACAGGAGGATTCGTGATACTAAGATTAAATTGATAATCAGGTTTTAATATTTTGATTTGATCAATATAGGATGCAATCAGCGCAAGAGCTGTTAAAGCGGCAGAGCCGATCGCAAACCCTTTCCCGGTAGCTGCTGTTGTATTGCCAAGAGAATCGAGAGCATCGGTGCGGACTCTGACTTCTTTATCAAGATGGGCCATTTCGGCAATACCGCCGGCGTTGTCTGCAACCGGTCCGTACGCATCAGTTGCAAGCGTTGTGGACAGCATACCGACGGCAGATAGCCCTATTCCGTACAGACCAGCGTTAAAATTAGCTGCACCTCCCGAAGCATAATAGCTGACAAATATGGAAATCCCGACGATAATGACCGGAATGGTTGTTGAAAGCATTCCGAGAGATAATCCTCCAATAATGATTGTGGCGGGGCCCGTTAAAGCAGTTGATGCAAGATTTTTTGTCGGCCCGTAAGAATCCGATGTAAAGTATTCTGTAAAATATCCGATCATAATTCCCGCCAAAAGCCCTGTAAGGACAGAAACGTATACACCTGTTCGATTGGCGCCAATAACATTTCCGCCTACAAAATAGACAAGCGGATAGGCAATAATTGCGATCATTAACCCGCTGACCCAAACGCCGCGCCGAAGAGCGGATAACAGTGTTTTTTGATCGGCGCTTTCTTTTGTGCTGACGAAAAACGTGCCAATAATGGATGCTAAAATTCCGATTGCTGCCATGACCATCGGTATGGCAACGCCGTTAAATCCATATCCGGCTGCCACAGCAAGAGAGGCGGTCGCGACAATAGAGCCGACATAAGACTCATAAAGATCCGCGCCCATTCCTGCTACATCACCGACATTGTCGCCTACGTTATCTGCGATAACGGCAGGATTACGCGGATCGTCTTCCGGGATTCCAGCTTCTACTTTTCCGACTAAATCAGCACCGACATCAGCGGCTTTTGTAAAGATACCACCGCCTACACGGGCAAAAAGAGCCATAGATGACGCACCCATACCAAACGTCAGCATGGCAGAAGTAATACTTTGTATCTGCTGACTTGACTCTAATCCCCGATACCAGAATTTTAGGAAATAAAACCAAACGGATAAGTCAAAAAGACCTAGTCCAACAACGACAAAACCCATTACAGCACCGGCTGAAAAAGCAACCCGGAGGCCTTTGTTCAAACTATGCATTGCAGCGTTTGCGGTTCTGGAATTAGCTGCTGTGGCAATTTTCATACCGATAAAACCTGATAGGCCGGAAAAAAATCCGCCTGTTAAAAATGCAAACGGAGTAAAAGGCGGAAGCTTCCCGAAAGCCGCAAGGATGATAAGCACGACGACCATAACGGCAAAGAAAATTGCGATTCCGCTGTACTGTCTTTTTAAGTAGGCATTCGCACCTTTTCTAATCGCTCCTGAAATTTTTTTCATAAGCTCATTTCCTTCAGAATGCCGTATAACCTTCCTTGCGAGTGAGTATGCAAATAATAAGGCTGCAAAAGAGGCGACCGGAGCTAAAAGCGTAATCCATTCCATCAGCATTACTCCTATATCAAATTTCCAGTTTCTTCTAATTCATATTATAATCATAAAAATAAGCAAAGTGCAAGGTGTGTTTTTTCGTACTTCAAAAATCGTAGTATATTTGTGGATTATTGTATAAAATTTAACAAAAAAAGAAAGACGGCCGAAAACCGTCTTCATAAATGATAAAAGAGGGAATGATAAATTAAAACAAAAGGACAAGCCTATTATTGTTTTTTTCTTTTCTGATAATCTGCTTCGTCTTTGATTTCGTGCCTCATTCCATCCAATGCTTGCTCTCTACGAGCATTTTTTGCTATTAATTCCTTTTTTGTTTGTTCATCTGATGCTCTTGGAATCATATCGTTGGCAATTTCCATATTGCGTATGGTTAAGTCAATATTCTTCTGAATTTTTTCTACGTTGTCATCTCTGTTATCCGGGTTTGGTTTATTATTCATAAAAACTCTCCTTACCAAAAAATACTTCGCTAGATAGTATTTTACAATTTAGTACTTTTTATAATTGGAAAATGTAGACGTAATTTTTATTGCGGGTTTCCTATATGGTCGATTGTATTTTGAGACAGCTTTATATTTTTTCTTATCTGTTCATCTAAACTTTCTACACTATACCATCCTTTATCAATCATAAGAGCGCTGAGTTGTTCCTGAAATAGGATTGATTCATCAAGCTGTTTTTTTAATATTTTTCTTACATCCGAGTTTATCGCTTCTGTAATAGCCGACGCATAGGTTTTTACACCGGTTTTTGCGAGAATAAGCATATCAGTTGCGACGACCTGATCAGATAATTTATTGCCTGTTACATTTCCGTTTCCTTTGTTCAATGAAAAGACTCCTCTCTTTTTAATTCTGAGCCGATAAAATTCCTTGAAGTTCCTGTAGTTGTCTTTTTGTAAGTGCCATATCTTTATTAAACAAGTCTTTTAATTGGTGATCTGTAACGATAGCCTGAATAATTGAGGATTTTAATGCACAAGTGTTCTTAAACGACAAAAGTTCATGCAAGTAAAGCTGCTCATGCGGAGTCAATAATGAATTAGGCATAATAATCATCCTTTCTGAAAATTTCCATTCATAGATAAATCGAAGGAGTGAAAAATAGTATTAAAATAAAATGGGAGGGGGTATTTTCGTGATATTCAAAAGAAAAAACATAAAAAATCCGATTGAAAGCCATAAAACTGCAGCATGGGCAAATATGGAGGCGTCTAAGGAGATCTCAAATGTTTCTCTGCCAAGTGAAATGCAAGCTGATAATGCGAAAGATTACGTTGATCAAAATGAAAAATAAATGATGCATTCATTTTAATTCAGCGAAGGGGAGTGCCTCCTTCGATTCAGACTGTCGAAAAAATATATTCAGGGGATTGTTAAGGGGTCGAAACCCCTTAATGTAAGATTAGTCCGCAGACGGACATGTGCCGTCGGAGGACACATTGGACAAAATCTTCAGATTTTGTCCGCACCTGGGGAAGTATCGAGGGGGAATCGGATTCCGTCTCGAAGGCTGTCAACTTTATCGACAGCCTCTAGCGAAGGGGAGTCCCCGTCGCTGTTGTTCGTCCAAAGTTTTTATCCTTTTGAAAGACGCTTATAAGAGTTATAACGCTGTGTTGCATGTTTTTCGGATAGTTCAAACAATTTCTCTGCATCATCCGGGAATGTGTTTTTTAACTGAGAATAGCGAAGCTCACCGTTTAAGAACTCCCTGTAAGGCATTTTTGGTTCTTTCGAATCAAGCTGGAACGGATTAAGACCGCTTTCAAGAAGCCGGGGGTCATATCGGTAAAGCTGCCAATATCCAGCGTCTACCGCTTTTTTCTCTTCAAGCAGGCTTGTACCCATGCCGGTTTTAATGCCATGGCTGATACACGGAGAATAAGCGATAATCAAAGATGGGCCCGGATAGCTTTCCGCTTCTGTTATTGCACGCACGGTATGATTTAGGTCAGCTCCCATGGAAATTTGTGCAACATAAACGTTTCCATAACTCATTGCCATTAATCCGAGATCTTTTTTCCTTACTGTTTTTCCATTAAAAGCAAATTTTGCAACAGCACCCAATGGAGTAGACTTGGATGCCTGACCCCCGGTATTGGAATAAACCTCGGTATCTAATACAAAAAGATTTACATCTGAACCGGTGGAAAGAACATGATCAACGCCACCGTAACCGATGTCATATGCCCATCCGTCACCGCCGATGATCCATACGGAACGTTTCTCCAAATAAATTTGTTTTTCTTTGATTTCCTGTAATAAAATCTGCCCATCCGTATTCGGATTTTGTAAAGCCTTTATAATATTTTGTGCAATAATTTGTGATTTTTCACCGTCCGCTTTGTTTTCAAGGTATTCGATAAAAAGTTTCTTTAAATTTTCGTCAATATCAGTTTTTACAGCCTCCCGAATGAGTTCAATAAGACGGTTTCGGATTTGTACCGCGCCGACAAACATTCCAAATCCATATTCAGCGTTATCCTCAAACAGCGAATTTGCCCAAGCGGGGCCTCTTCCGTTTGAATTTGTTGAATAAGCGATAGATGGAGCACTGGCACCCCAAATAGAAGAGCAGCCGGTTGCGTTTGCAATCGTCATCCGTTCTCCGAATAACTGAGTTAAAAGACGTATATAAGGGGTTTCACCACAACCGGGACATGCACCGTTAAACTCTAAAAGCGGCCTTATAAGCTGACTTCCTTTGATAGAATCTCTGGGCATTAAATCAATCTTTTCCGATAACGACATAGCAAATTCCCAGTTATCGGCCTCCGCCTCGATTTGAGGTAAAGCAGGCTTCATAATCAGCGCTTTTCCTTTAGCGGGACAGATATCCGCGCAATTGCCGCATCCGGTACAATCAAGAGGACTGACCTGCACTCGGAGTTGATATGCTTCCAGGCCTTTGCCGGTAGCTTTTTTGCTTAAAAAAGTTTTGGGAGCGATTTGAGTTTCCTTTTCGTCAAGTAAGAAAAGCCGAACAGTTGCATGTGGGCAAATGAAGGAACATCGGCCGCATTGAATACATTTGTCGATCTGCCATTCCGGAATAGATGGTGCGATGCCTCGTTTTTCATATGCGGTCGTGCCAAGTGGAAAAGCTCCGTCCTCCATTCCGTTAAACGCGCTGACAGGCAAGTCGTCTCCTTCATTTTTTGCCATAACACGTTGGATTTGACTTATAAATTCCGGCTCATTTTTTGGTACCGAAACGTCAACAAGAGCTTGTGCCCAAGAAGAGGGAACCGTTATCTTTTGAAGGGCGTTCATTCCCCGGTCTATCGCTTCATTGTTCATACGGACAATATCTTCCCCTTTGCGTCCATAAGACTTCTTAATGGACTCTTTTAGAAGTCGGACTGCTTCGTCGGGGCTGATGATTGAATTTAGCTTAAAAAATGCCGACTGCATAATCATATTGATTCGGTTGCCAAGACCGATTTCAGATGCAATTTTTTCAGCGTCGATAATATAAAACTCAATATGATGATTTGCAATATATTTTTTTATTGAGCCGGGCAAATTGCTTTCCAGGGTGTCTTGTGTAAAATCGCAGTTTAACACAAAAGTCCCGCCTGTTTTTAGCCCGCGCAAAAGATCATACTGATGTAAAAATGACTTATTATGGCAGGCTATATAATCAGCTTCTTGTATTAAATAAGGTGAACGAATCGGATTTTTACCAAATCTAAGATGTGAAATTGTAGTGCCGCCCGATTTTTTGCTGTCATATGAAAAATAAGCCTGAACATGAAGATCCATATTTTCTCCAATAATCTTGCACGCAGATTTATTTGCGCCAACCGTGCCATCAGAACCAAGTCCCCAGAATTTACAGTTGACTGTTCCGTTTTCCGGCTGGGTATACGATGAATCATCCGGAAGGGAAGTATGGGTCACATCATCATGGATTCCGATTGTAAAACCGCTTTTTGGACTTTCAGATGCTAAGTTTTGAAAAACAGCAAGAATTTGAGCAGGCGTCGTATCTTTTGAACCGAGACCATATCGACCGCCGATAATAAGGGGAGGGTTCGTTCGGTTTATAAATTGGTTGCAGATATCCAAAAATAAAGGTTCACCCGGAGCACCCGGTTCTTTTGTACGGTCAAGTACCGCAATTCGTCTTACTGTTTTAGGCAAAACATTGAAAAGATATTCACTGGAAAATGGACGGTATAAACGCACTTGTAAAAGCCCGGTTTTTTCTCCGTTTGCTGATTGAAAATCGATGACTTCTTTTATTGTGTCACAAACGGAGCCCATTGCGATTACAATCCGCTCCGCGTCATTTGCACCATAATAATCAAACGGTTTATATGAACGTCCTGTAATTGCAGAGAGTTTTTGCATGTAATCGTTCACAATCTCAGGTACTCGATTAAAATATTTATTTTGGGCTTCTCGACCCTGGAAATAGATGTCGGGGTTTTGCGCTGTACCTTTTGCAATGGGATGGGAAGGATTTAATGAACGCTGCCTGAATTCATTTATTGCGTTTTTATCAAGGAGCGGCAAAAGTTTGGAATATTCGATTTCGTCAATTTTTCTATATTCATGAGAGGTTCTGAATCCGTCAAAAAAGTGAATAAAAGGGAGCTTTGCTGATATAGCAGATAAATGTGCGATGCATCCCAAATCCATTACTTCCTGTGCATTTGCAGATGCAAGCATAGGAGCCCCTGTTTGCCTGCATGCCATAACATCCTGATGGTCGCCAAAAATGGATAAAGCATGGGTGGCAAGCGCCCTTGCAGATACATGCAAAACACCAGGCAAAAGCTCTCCGACCATTTTGTAAATGTTCGGGATCATAAGAAGAAGTCCTTGGGATGCGGTGTAGGTTGTCGTTAAAGCGCCGGCATCTAAAGAGCCATGCATCGCTCCTGCGGCTCCGGCTTCCGATTGCATTTCAACAACTTTGACACGTTCGCCGAAAAGATTGTTTTTTCCGCTCGAAGACCATTCGTCGGTTATCTCGGCCATAGGAGAGGAAGGAGTGATTGGGTAAATCGCGGCCACTTCAGTAAATGCATAGGCTGCGTATGCGGCAGCCTCATTACCGTCTATAATTACTTTTTTAATAATTTCCGCCTCCTGATAGACATTAGAGTTACTAAGCTAGTATTTGTAAATTTTTTTTGATTATAAATATTTATAAAAAAACCTTACCGACAAGTTTAATGCCGGTAAGGTTTTTAGCTTTTATTCTACGACTGCATGTTGTTTTGTTTGTTCTGGTTCATGCCGGATATGATCTGTGGTATTTTATCTACTAATTGACTGGCATTCGTAGGGTTCATCGGAAGCATGGAGACGTTATCTTTATCAATTACGATAATCCCGTCTGTACAAAGTTTCGCACCAACTCCCAGTGCACCGCTTCCGGTATTTGCTGCAGAACCATAAGTTGTAGAAGACGAGGCAGTTTGATTTTTTCCCATTGAGGCATTACCGCCGCCGTAGCCGAGTGTTACGGATATAACCGGTAAAAATGTTTTATCCCCCTGAGTAACAGGTTTCCCTATAATACCCTCTTTTTGGGTAAAGTTTTCAATACTGTGGAATAAAGTATCAATATTTTGAGTTAAATTAAATTGATCCAATATACTCTCTCCTTTTTTTTCTTTTACCTGGAAACTTGGTGCGAAGATCGTTCAATATTGTTTTGCCAATCCATAATTTTGCTCCGGCATTTACGATAACATATTCCTTGTTCGGCAAAAAATCAGGAATTTGACTGATCGATTCAATGTGCAAAAATGATTGAATCATGCCAATGACACTATACATTGTTCCGGTATAAAAAGGGTTATTTAATCCGTAATTTACTTTCAAATAAGTGTTTGTTAAATGAAGTGATTGAAAACTCCGCTTAAAATCCTTCTTTTTTTTGCGTTTAACCGGTTTTGAATAAATTTTTCTATGAAATAAAAAAACCGATAAGACCGGCGCATTTTTTATATGAACGGATACTTTCAAAAAAGGATATAACCAACATCCGGTTGCATGAATTTCATCATGATCAGTGTCCAAAATAAAGGAAATAATAACAGGTCGTAAAAAAAGCAAAATTCCGGAAATAACAAAGATGAGGAGAACAAACAACAAGAAATACATAGGAGTTACCTCCGTAATTAGTATTCCTTCTTGATGTTAAACTAATAAGGAAATATAAACAACGACCGCCTTTTTAATACAAAAAAGACAATATTAAAAAATTAATTTTGATGAGTATTTTCAGATAATACTGATTCGAGATAATGATGCAAAGGTTCCATTTTTTCATATAAAACAACAATCAAATCACCATTTTTTGCATCTTTAACAGCTGTTTTAAGAGCATCTACTTCTTTTTCGATAATTTTTGCGTTTTGAAGAGGAAATCCCGCTTCTTTAATAGAACTATACAGAAGCCCAGCAACTTCTCCTCTTTTTTTTCCTCTAAGTTCAATATCTTCTTTGATATAAATACGATCAAAAGCAGAGGCACATAGTTGTCCTACGTTCTGTATTGCCAAATCCATTCGATCTCCCGGCATTCCGATAACACCGATCAATCTTTTACCGCCGATTTTTTTGCACGTTTTGATTACTTCCTGATAACCGGCCGGATTGTGCCCGTAATCAAGCATTACTTTGTAACCATTCATTTCGTATAAATTAAAACGTCCCGTATTGTACTCGAATGTTTTTAACCCGGCAGCGATGATTTCTACGGGTACGTGAAGCGCGTAAAGTGCAGACACGGCAGCAAGGCAATTTTCAATATTGCATTCAATTAAACCGTCAAAAGTAATCGGGATATTTTGGGTACGAACAATGCTTGACGTTTTATTTCCGTCCTGAATGATAATCCAGCCATTCTTTTCAAATACACGGATACAATCGAGTGATTGATATTGCCTGATTGCTTCTGCGTTTCTGTAAAAAAGGATCGGATTGACCTTGATTCGTTTTAATATTTCCGGTGTCATTTTATCTTCCGCATTTAAGACGGCAGCTCCGTCTTTTTTAACAGCCTCAACAACCAATGCCTTTACATAGGCAAGGTCCTCCAATGTATCAATTCCGTTTATTCCAAGATGATCGTCCGTTATATTTGTAATCACGCCGACATCGGCAAGATCGTACCCGAGTCCTTCACGTACAATTCCTCCGCGTGCCGTTTCCAAAACAGCAGTATCTATTTTTTTATTAGAAAGAAGGGACTTTGCACTTCTCGGGCCGGAATTGTCCCCCCTGCAGACACATTTGCCGTCTATAAAAGTACCGTTTGTACTGGTCATACCTACCGTTCTCCCGGCCATGGTCAATACATGGCTGATGAGACGGACGGTTGTTGTTTTGCCGTTTGTACCAGTAACCGAGACAATGGGAAAGTGGCAGGATTCTTCGTTCGGAAACAGCATGTCGATAATATCTTTTGCGACATTGCGCGGTTTGCCGATACTTGGGTACAGATGCATACGGATGCCGGGCGCGGTATTCACTTCCACAACCGCGCCATCCGTATCTAATATGGATTTTGAAATATCCTCCGCCACAATATCAATTCCCGCAATATCAATTCCGATTGCCTGTGCGGCTTGGATCGCAATCTCCGTGTTATCCGGATGAATTTTATCCGTGCAGTCTATGGCGGTTCCGCCGGTACTTAAATTGCCGTTGTTTCTTAATGATATCTCTTCACCTTTTAAAGGTATGGAGTGGATGTTTAACCCTTTTTTCTTCAAAACTTCGATAGAAACAGTGTCCAGACGAATTTTCGTCAATTTTTTTTCATGTTGATCACCGCGGTTCGGGTCGCGGTTAGTGATCTCGACTAATTCTTCGATTGTGTGTTTGCCGTCACCGATAACACAAGCGGGAAGGCGCTGAGCTACAGCGGTTACCTTATCTCCGACAACAAGTATACGATAATCCTTACCGGTGATATATTTTTCAACTATAATGCCGTTACTGAATTTGGAGGCCTCGCGAAAGGCTGCTTTTATTTCGGAATCTTTTGTTAAATTCAAAAAAACTCCTTTGCCCTGATTTCCATCAAAAGGTTTCAAAACAACCGGCATCCCGATTTGATTAGCAATCATCACGGCGGAAATTTCCGAATATACAACTTTGCCGTAAGGGACAGGGATTTTTTGATCGCTTAATATCGCTTTTGTTAACTGTTTGTTTGAGGATATATCTGCCGAAATACAGGATGTGGCATTTGTTAAAGTGGATTCAATTAATTTTGAATATTTTCCGTAACCTAACTGAACCAAACTCTCGTTTCCGATTCTCGTTATCGGAATATTCCTTTTTTTTGCTTCTTCAGCGATTGCTGATGTGCTTGGCCCAAGTTCAGCATCAATGGATACCTTTTGAAGATATTCAAGAAATTCTTTTATATCAATATCTTCACCGTTTATAAAACAATTTAATATAAAAACCGATGCTTTGCTGCACTCAAGGCCGCAAACCTCGTTTTCATACTCGTAAGCAAGATAGAATAAAGAGGGTTCTTCAATAACGCGCGTTTTTCCGTAACCAACGTTATAACCCAAGGAATATTGCATTTCAAGGATGACATGCTCAAGCACATGGGCAAGATAGGTGCCTTCATTCAGGCGTTCTAAAAAGCCGCCTTCGTATCCGAGACTGCAGCAATTTTTTTTAAGTCCCGGCAAAGCCTTCAGCAGTTTATCATTGAAGCCTGGAATATCTTTTGTGGGGATATTACCGTACTTTCCGATATCCACAATCATTTTCATGATCGGACGATGGCTATAAATATTTCTGCCGTGAAAAATGGTAAAATCACAGATTTTTATAGTTTCAGTCTCCATCTTTTAAACGCAGGACCTTTCTGTTTTGTAATTCATAACCATATCCCTGGGGCAGCGTATGGACGGTGACACCCATAATTGCCAGAATTTCATTTGGATTTAGTTCCGAAACATTGGAACTTTGAATGGATTTCCCGTCGATGATTGTCACAGCGTTTGAACCGATTACTTCAAAATGCAAATCCGGAAAGAGTTTTACAGCGGTATCCTCGTCGATTCCGATTCCAAGTACATCCGGATTTTCAGCCACACCGCAAAGAAGTCTGCCAAATCTACCGCGTTGATCAAAGTGCTGATCGATGATCGCACCGCTTAATAAACCAAGACCGGGCGCCATTTTTAATGTGCATTTTCTTGCGGGCTCGTTATCATTACCCTGAACAACCATGGTTGAACTCATTACGGAAGCTCCGGCGCTGGTACCCATAATAATACCGCCGTTCTCATATAGATTTTTTATCTCAAGGCAAGCACGGGTACCGCCCAAAATACTGGTTATTCTGAGCTGATCTCCTCCGGTCATAAAAATACATTTAGATTTTTTAATGATATCTGCGTTTTCCTCATTGTCAGCATCATCCCGGGTATTGATATTTAATATTTCTACATGTTTTACACCAAGCCGTTTAAAAACTTCTTTATAATCGTGACCCGCTTCTTTTGGTTTTTCCGTCGCAGTCGTTAAAATCGTTAATAAATCTTCGCTGGAAAGCATTTTCGGCGCTTGTCTTAATATGATACTGTCGCCTTTTTTATCTTCGGCCCCGCCGATAATAATCAAATAGCCTCTCGCTTTTTCCGTCATTCATCTGTCTCCAGTCTGTCTTTCAATAACTTTTCCGTTATCTACTAATAACTTGCCCATACAGATTACCTTCTGAATGTTATAGTCTTTATCGGTAATTAAAATATCAGCGTCGCTTCCTTCGGAAAGAGCACCCTTTATCGGGTAAAGTTTCAGTACTTTGGCAACGTTTTCTGTTACTAAGCGGAAAATGATTTCCGGATGAATATGAAATTCTTTAATACACGTTTGAATATCTTTATAAAGACTATAAATACTGCCGATTCCGTCACCAGGTATGCTTCCGTTTGCATCGGAACTGACCGTAACCCTTAAAAGCTCCTTTTGCTGTTGTAATAACAATCTAACGGCGCCCGGCATAGAGACTCCGGTCGTTTCACCGGCTGTAATGTCAATATACCCACCTTTTTTCCAGTATCTGATTCCCTGACTGAATACTTCAGGGCTGCGGTTTATATGGCTGGGTATAAACATGTCCATTGGAAGATCGGTTTGATCAACAAGATCAAATAAAGGTACGAGCCCTGCACGTCCGCTTCCGGTATGAAAATGCAAAACGCCCGCTTTCCCGCCGATTAACCCTCCGATATGAGTCTGGGATGCAAGTCTTCTTAATTCCTGCAGTGTAGGCTGAGAAGATCGATGGTCTGATATGGCTATTTCACCGACACCGATTATATTATCGATTAAAACAAGATCGTCTGTTACGCTTTCGGTAAGAGTTACTGCCGGTACGCAGTAGCTTCCCGTATAGATATACGTAGTTATGCCCTGGGTTTCAAGTGCTTTTGCTTTAGCAAAAAGCGTACGCAGGCTTCTTGTACTGCTGTCGGCGCCAAGCAAACCTACAACTGTTGTTACACCCGCAAGCAGTATTTCTCTAATATCAATTTCTTCTACACGGCTTGAAAAACCCTGTTCGCCGCCGCCTCCGATAATATGAACGTGCTGGTCGATTAATCCGGGAAAAGCCAGCAGCCCGTTACAATCGTAAATCTGTTCAATGATATTTTTATCAAAGGCAGATCCGGCCTGCACGATTTTGCAAATTTTATCACCGGCCAACAAAATATCATTTTTGCCGGAAAATTTAGGGCAATAACATTCCACGTTTTTTAATAAAGTCAGCATGAAATCCTCGTATTTTTTATTAACATAAAATTTATTATTAATACATCAATTCGGTTTATGCCATAGATTTATGCACTTCCAACTTTATTAGATTTGCCGTTTTTAAATAAAATATAAAAAATAATAAAAAAAGCGGTTCTTGAAAGAAATATCAAGAACCGCTTTTTATTTTAATTTCATATATTTTCTAACTGGGCCGTTTTTTTCTGTCCCATAAATATAATAAAGCAACTAGAATGAAGATCATGATGCCGCAAGATATAAAGCCTATAGGAGAGCCTAAATGGTCAGTAACAAGCCCTGCAAAAAAATTACCTATCGGGGTAGAACCGGAAAAGACCAATGTATAAACACTCATAACCCGGCCGCGATATGAATTGTCAAGATTCGACTGCAGACTGGAATTTGCGGTCAAACCGTAAGCAACAAAGAAAAAACCGGTAGAAGCCAGACCAAATGCCGTTAAAAAATAGGATTTGGTAAAACCGGTCAAAATCAGCAGTATTCCAATAATATAGGGGTATAAATGCAAAATTGATTTTTTTGGACCATATTTACTCATAGAGGCAATAAATATTGCACCCGATAAAGAACCGATACCCATAAAAGACATTAAAAAGCCGTAACCGGTTTCTTGTTGTCGAAGAACAACCTCGGCAAAGACAGGCACTAAAACGCTATAGTTCATAGCAAAGGTACCTATAATTAGAATGACAAGTATCGTATACAATAAAGTTTGATCATTCTTAATGTAACGCAGCCCGTCAACGATGTCTTCCAACACTTTTTTTTGTACACGCTGCGCAATTTGTATAGGTATCGGCTTAATATAAAATAAAACTACGATAACAGCGGCAAAGCTGATTGAGTTGATGTAAAAACAAGATGCGATTCCGTAATAACCCATGATCAGTCCGGCAAGTCCCGGTCCTAACACTCTTGCAATGTTAAAGATCGTAGAATTTAGTGCGATTGCGTTCATTAAATCTTCTTTTTCAATCAATTCTATAACAAACGCTTGGCGGGTCGGCATATCTAGCGTATTTACAAACCCGAGAGCAGTTGCAGCGATTAGTATGTGCCAGTATTTGACGACGTCAAGCCAAACTAATACGGCTAGCATTAAAGTTATGATGAGGGATGCGATTTGTGTTATGAATAGGATTTTTTTCTTTGAAAACCGATCAATCACTACACCGGCAAACAGAGAAAATAATAATACAGGCATAAACTGCATAACTCCGACAAGGCTTAAAAGCAACGGGGAGTTCGTAAGTTTATAGGCAAGCCAGGGCTGCGCAATATTCTGCATCCATGTCCCGATTAAAGAAACACACATACCGTAAAAATAAAGTCTATAATTTTTGTGCCTTAGTGCAATAAAAGGATTATTTAAGCTTTTCGGCGATTTCTTCTGCATGGAACCATTCTTCTCCTGTTAACATTTCAACAGCTTTCATTTTAGCATCAGAAAGTAAGTTTATCAATAAAGTGCTGAAATAAAACGGGCCGCAACGATTGTTGCGGCCCGTGACAGCTTGCCGAAAAAGTATATTTGGGAATTGTTAAGGGGTGAAACCCCTTAATGTAAGATAAGTCCGCAGGCGGACATGCGCCGCCGGAGGACACACTGGACAAAACCGAAGGGTTTGTCCGCACCTGGGGAAGTATC
>JANZZB010000135.1 GCA_026419635.1 Clostridiales bacterium
ATAGAAGGTGATTTAAGCGGCATAAAAATTGCCGTTGATTGTGCAAACGGTGCATCTTCAAAAACTGCCGAAATACTGTTTAAGAGGCTCAATGCAGACGCCGATATTAAGTTTGATCAGCCGGACGGAATGAATATTAATACGGACTGCGGTTCCACCCATTTAGACAAATTAAAACATCGTGTCATTGCCGGCGGTTTTGATATAGGAGTAGCATTTGACGGAGATGCCGATCGGTGTCTGATGGTCTGTGAAAACGGGGAAGTTTTGGATGGCGACCGTATTATGGCTGCTTGTGCATTACAATTAAAACAAGAAGGCCGTTTAAATAAGAATACTTTTGTTGCAACGGTTATGTCAAATTTGGGACTGCATGCGTTTGCGAAAGAGAACGGACTACACGTTTTATGTGCGGACGTCGGCGACAGGTTCGTACTTGAAAAAATGCAAGAGGGCGGCTTTGTGCTGGGCGGTGAGCAGTCCGGACACGTTATTTTCCTTGATCATATTACAACGGGCGATGGTCAACTGACCGCGATCCAGTTCCTTCACTTGTTAAAGAAATCGGGTAAAAAAGCATCGGATTTTTATAACATGATTAAACAATACCCACAGGTTTTAATCAATGTAAAAGTTCCGAATGATCGAAAAAAGACGATTGCTCAGGAAGAATCGATAGCAAAATTGATTCAACTGGAAACGGATAAGTTCGGCGAGGATGGAAGGATTCTTGTTCGTCCTTCCGGCACCGAAGCTCTTGTTCGTGTCATGGTAGAAGGAAAAAATGAAACGGAAGTTACCAGAGTTGCTCAAAGTATTGCAAATGAAATTTCTCGTAATATCTGAGTATAAAAGGTAAAATTGAGGTAAAAAATAAGATATTTCGGCATTATGCAAAAAAATATTATTCTTTTGCTTGACAAATATGTAATGAGTGTATACAATTGGTGTTACGTAAAGTGAAGATTTTGCTTGAGCGGAGAATGATGCAAGAGTTGCAAAGAACGGAGCCCGATGAAATCCTTTTAATGCGTGTTCGTGAAGGATCTAAACAAAGCGAAGAAGAGTTGATCCGAAAATATTCAAGGATGGTTCGTTCATTTGCTCGTCCCTATTTTTTGGTTGGTGGGGACAGCGAGGATTTGATTCAGGAAGGAATGATCGGCCTTTTAAAGGCGGTCAGGGAATATGATCCTGCTAAGCAAACGAATTTTTATACATTTGCAGTAATCTGTGTAAAACGGCAATTGATTTCGGCAATAAGAAATGCAAACCGGTTAAAGCACAGTCCACTTAATAACTATGTGTCCCTTGGGGAACCTCTTTTTAACGACAACGCAGGCGCAGACAATTTGATTCGCGCGCAAGCATACGAGCCGGATGACCTTTTTGAGGCCCGAGATGAAATTCGGGATCTGAAAGAGGCACTCTCCGATCTGCTGTCAGTTTTCGAGGCGAAAGTTCTGGATTGTTATCTTTCGGGTAAAACATTAGACGAAATATCCAAAGAGATAGGAAAATCCAGAAAATCATTGGACAATGCCATCCAGCGAGTAAAAAGAAAGTTGGAGGGAATAAGCATTAGCGACAGCAGGTAAACCTGTGCGCATATATCAAAGCCTATCATTAAGAAGGCAAGTTTAGTCAAAGAGAGGGAATAAGCATGTACGAAGACAAGACATTAGTTTGTAAAGAATGCGGAGCCGAGTTTGTATTTACGGCTGGCGAGCAGGAGTTCTATGCAGAACGCGGCTTTATGAATGAGCCACAGCGCTGCAAAGGATGCCGTGATAACAGAAAAAATGCTATGAGAGGCCCGAGAGAGTTCTTCACAGCTACATGTGCTTCTTGCGGAGGCGAGGCAAAAGTACCGTTTGAGCCCAAGACGGACAGACCGGTATATTGCAGCGATTGCTTTGCAAAGATGAAAGAAAACGGCTAAGTAACTTAGAGAAAGTACCCGCTTCTGCGGGTACTTTTTTTGTTAAGAAAAAACAAGCTCCCGTAAACGGGAGCTTTAGCTTTTTATATATTTTCTTTAAGGTGAGACGGGTCGGGTTCGTCTCCCATCACCTTAACCAATTGCTTTTAAGGCTTCTTCTGCTGCCGTTGCCGCATCCGGAGTATAGATATCCGCATTTATTGAATCGCAGTAATCTTGTGTTACCGGCGCTCCACCAATCATAACTTTAATTTTGTTGGATAGATTTTTTTGTTTCACTTGCTCAACAACCTTTTTCATTTCCGGCATTGTTGTTGTTAAAAGTGCGGAACAGCCTATAATGCTGGCTCCGTTTTCAATTGCAGAAGTGATAAATTTTTCTGCAGGTACGTCTACACCCAAATCAATGACTGTAAGGCCTTTACCTTCCATCATCATTTTAACAAGATTTTTTCCAATATCATGAAGGTCACCTTTTACAGTGCCGAGAACGACGGTGCCTTTTGACATGCTGTTTCCGGAGACTAAGTGCGGATGTAAAAGTTCCATCCCTGCTTTCATTGCTTTTGCTGCCATCAATACATGAGGAATAAACAGCTCGCCCGATTTAAATTTCTCTCCGATGGTATCCATTGCAGGCAAAAGAGCGTCTTGAAGGATTGATTCTGCGGAAAGTCCATTTAATAGCGCTTGTTCAATTAAATCCTTAACATTTTTTTCTCTTCCTTTTTGGACAAATCCGTTAATATCAATTAAGGTATTCGACATAGAAACAAAACTCCAAACTTTTATTTTTCAATATTACTATTAAAGCCTATTTTTCGATAAATCTCAAGAACAATCTTGATTATAATACAATAATTTTATATAATTTCAGTACATTTTCTAAAGAGGAAAAACGATGAATCTGCTTACTGTACATGACATTGGTAATCTAACGTTGGAATACCGATTTAATGAAACCATACGTATTGCCGACGCTCTGCAAGAAATGTCGGTAAAATTCGCCATGCCTTGCGGAGGGCAGGGCTTTCAAAGGAATTAATCCAAAAAACAGAAGAGGTCTTTGCTGGCGTAAAAGAAATCTCCCTGTCACAGGATGAATTTTTCAATACCAGATACATTGAACAAATGAGGTTTTCATAAAAGCCATTTAACAAAAAAGGGGTATCGTATATGCATATTCTCGTTATTAACACCGGCAGTTCCTCTATAAAATATCAACTGATCAATATGGAAGATGAGTCGGTCGTTGCAAAGGGGGTTTGCGAACGTAACGGAGCTGACGGACGGATCATTCACTCGGCGAAAGGAAAAACAGTCAAGTTTGATGTTTCGCTGTCCGATTATAAAACGATAGCCAAAAAAATTATTCCGCTTTTTCTTGAAGGGGAAACTGCCGTTGTCGGGAATCTTGATGAAATCGGCGCACTTGCACATCGCGTTTCAATCGGCGGGGAGCTTGCCGGTGAGTCCATTGCCGCGACCAACGAAAACATACGCTATATTGAACGTTTTATTGATCTGGCACCGATCCATATGCCTGTTCAGTTGGCTTTTGCGAATGCGTGCAGAGAGGTGTTCGAAAAGCAGGTACATGCAATTGTGTTTGATTCAGCCTGCCATTTGACAATGCCTGAAAAAGCTTATTTATATCCGATTCCATATGAATATTATGAAAAATACGGTATACGTAAATTTGGATATCATAGTATCAGTTTTCGATATATCGCTGCCAGGATTGCAGAAATTAAGGGACAGACAAACCTACAGGGAATAAAACTTGTTGCTTGCCATTTAGGCAGCGGTTCGTCGATTGCTGCGATTAAGGACGGTAAATCGGTTGATACCACGATGGGATATACACCTCTGGACGGAATTATGATGGGTACCCGCTCAGGTACGGTTGACCCGTCAGCACTGATTTATCTCGCCAAATACGAAAACCTGAGCTTTGAAGAAGTGACAGAAATTTTGAATCACAAATCAGGGTTTTTAGGCGTGTCGGGCGTTTCGAATGACAGCAGGGAAATTGAGGCCGAAGCAGACAAAGGAAATAAACGCGCAAAGGTAACAAATGAGATGTTTGCCTATCAAGCGAAAAAATATATCGGCTCCTACGCAGCCGCTATGAACGGAATAGATATCTTAGCATTTTCCGGCGGTATTGGAGAAAATTCAGTGCGAATGAGGGAACGCATCTGCAAAGAAATGGAGTTTTTCGGAATCGAGCTGGATGAAAAGAAAAACCATGATCAAAATCAAATGGAGGGCAGGATTTCAAAGAGTGGTTCTCGCGTGGAGATCTGGATTATTCCTACGAACGAGGAAATTACTATGGCGAGAGATGCTTACGATATTCTGAGATTTGGAAAACCTCAGCGGCCATAAAAAAGAAACCCGGCAAAAACGTGCCGGCTGGTCGAAAAAGTATATTTAGGGGACTTACGGGGTCGAAACCCCTTAATGTAAGATTAGTCCGCAGACGGACATGCGC
>JANZZB010000136.1 GCA_026419635.1 Clostridiales bacterium
GCTGTTCGGATTGGTCAACAACCTCGCAACCGCCGTAGTAACGAGCTCCCGGATATCCTTCGGCATATTTGTTTGTCAGCACAGAGCCCATAGCTGCCATAACTGCTTCGCTTACGATGTTTTCCGAAGCAATCAGTTCAATGTTGCGGCGCTGTCTTGCATATTCTTTTTCAATTGCGGCTCCGATCTCGGGATCAAATTTTGAGACGAAGTCCATAATTTCTTTAACCATTCGTATTCCCCCAGCCAGTTCTTTAAACTCATATTGAAAATTATATCTTTTTATATCGAAAAAGGCAACCTGTATGATATAATTTTAATGGATTTATCGGAGGTTATGCAAATGAACACAGAAAAACGAGCAAAAGAGATCGTTAGAATATTAAAAGAGAACTATCCCTCTACATGTTCTCTTGAAGCTGTACGGGATTATGAACTTCTTTTTGCAACCCGACTATCCGCCCAGTGCACCGACGCGCGTGTGAATCTTGTAACTCCGGTTTTGTTTCGGAAATTTCCAGATCTGGATTCTTTTGCGAAGGCTGATTTAACAGAAATAGAAGATTGCATCAAACCATGCGGATTATTTCATACAAAAGCAAAAGATTTAAAGCTTTGTGCAATCGCATTACTTGAAAATTTCGGAGGACACGTTCCCGGTACGATGGAAGAACTTTTAACATTGCCGGGGATTGGACGAAAAACAGCGAATCTCATTCTGGGCGATATCTTTCATAAACCAGCGATTGTAGTAGACACACATTGCATTCGAATTACGAATCGCTTGGGCATATGCAATACAAGAGATCCATATAAAGTGGAAACGGAATTAAAACAAATTATTGAACCCGATGAACAATCTGACTTTTGTCATCGGCTTGTACATTTCGGGCGAGACATTTGCAAAGCGAAAAAACCGGAATGCTTCCGTTGCCCGCTAAAAGAGGACTGTCCTTCAGCAAATGCAAACTAAAGTAAGAAACCGCGGCTATTAGCCGCGGTTATAGGCTGTCGATAAAGTCGACAGCCTTTCGAGAGGGAATTGGGTTCCCCCTCGATACTTCCCCAGGTGCGGACAAACTCTTAGGTTTTGTCCAGTGTGTCCTCTGGCCCACCCCAACAAATCATGATTTGTTAGGGACCCCGGAGCGGCGCATGTCCGCCTGCGGACGAATCTTACATTAAGGGGCTTCGACTCCGTAAGTCCCCATATACTTTTTCGAAAAGCTAGGATCGCAGCTGTTAGCCGCGGTCATTTTTTTTTTTTGGAACAATACAAAAAAGAAGGGGGATTAGCATAAACATGTATTATAAAAAAACTGCTCATTTCTAATATATGATAACCTGTTAATTTTTAATCTTAAACCTCAATAATTTCAGAGCGGATATCCTTAGAACCGTCAATGGTAATGCATGCCCAAGAAGCCCGCCCGTGCCGCGGCATGGAAATGCTGCCTGGGTTTAAGATTAAAATGTTTCCGCGACGTTCAACATACGCCGTATGAGTATGGCCAAATAAAGCAATGTCTGCGTTCGAGTCAAGCGCTTCTTGATATATTTTATTTGTAGGGTAAGTATAAGAGTATTTATGCCCATGGGTCATAAAAAAGGTCAATCCGGAAATCTGTTCTACGAGGGTGTCAGCCTCGTCGGCAAAAATATCATTGTTACCCCGTACTTTAAATATTTTTAATTCCGGAAACATCAATGAAAGCTTTTGAGCGTCTCGTACGTAATCACCAAGATGGATGATTACATCAAAATGATTTTTTTTGATGGCCTCTGCCATTCTGGCAATACTCGAATGGGAATCGGAAAAAACGGCGATTTTCAAAAAATCCCCCCTACTTTGAAACGAAAAATAAAATAAATGATCTAAATTAAAAAAAAACAGATTTCATAACACCGAAATCAAAAGAATTCATATACTGGTAATGAAACACAATGATTAAGGAGGTACTTATGCCTAATCAATATGATTCCATTGCGAACTTATTATCCAATATTCCTCAGGGGGAAAAAGTTCTAAAAAATCTGGATAAATTAAGTGCTATTATGAATTCTGATGAGGGAAAACAATTTGCATCGATTATAAAAAAAGAGGATACCGAAACAATAAAGGGTGCATTATCAGCGGCAATGGATGGGAACCGTGAATCTGCAAAACAAATGGTAGCGTCTCTGTTATCATCAAAAGAGGGAGTACAAGTAGCTTCAAAGATAGCCGAGATTTTAGGAGAGTGATATAAATGGGCGAGATGGAAGATAAAATCCAGAAGCTGTTATCTTCGGAAGATGGGATGAAAACGGTCATGTCGCTTGCATCCGCCCTCATGTCCGGACAGGGCGCAAAAAAACAAGAAGCGACGGCGTCAGAAACACAGGAAAATACAACAACCAATGAAACTCCAAAAGAACAAACTACGAGCAATGAACCCGATGTAGCAAAACTCCAGGAAACGTTATCAAAAATTATGGGATCAAATGCAAAAAGCAATGTGGAAAATGAGAAAAGAATGAACTTGCTTTCAGCATTAAAACCGTTTATAAATCCGACCCGTCAAGGAAGTATAGACCGTGCAACCCGAATGATAAAAACTGCAAAAGCGGCAAAAACTGCCCTTGATGGATTTAGAGGAGGAAACGGAATTGTATAATCGATACATGTCAACCGGGTTTGATGAGCTTTTTACAACATCGAGTGAACCCATAACAACGGAATTTGAACCGGTAGAGCCTGTTGTTGAAGAGCCCAAAAAGGCAGAACCCGTTATGGCTGCTGTACAAACCGCCGCCCCGACGAAGGGCGGCGGCCTTTCCTCGATTCTCGAAAAATTCAATATGCCAAAATTTGATATGGATACTATTTTGCTGTTACTGGTTGTTTTCTTTTTATTATCTGACGGAGGGGAGAACAAAGGAATTGGTGGCATTTTAGGGGAAAATTCCGATTTATTACTTATTATTGGGCTATTATTTATATTAGGTATTTAACCTTGCTGCTCGGTTTTCCGGGCAGCATTTAACGACGTATGGACAAGCTCTGATCAATAATTTTTTCCCAATCCATGACCGATTTAGTAATAAAAATAAAAGGTTCGTTTGCCGAACTCGTCGTCTAAGGTGAGGGGAGACGAACCCAACCCGCCTCAGCTTTGATAAATTCGCGCTTTACTATGTTGTCGTCCTGGGCATACGCGAGTATGCCATTGTCCTCCGCCGCGTAAATCGCAAATTTCTCCGCGGCTGAGGTCATAGAGTTTTTGCCGCTTACTGTGCTTCAGGCAAGGCAGACGACGCAGCTTTACTTGTCGTAAAGCAAGGAGAATAACGCAGCCTGGGGTGCAGCCGGTGAGCAAAAAACCAGATCGGGTTCGACTCGCCTCACCTTAGGAAACCGTTACATCCATCGCCAGCGTATTGTTCGGGAGTAAAAAAGTCTTATCATCTACCGGTGTGATGCTGATATTGCTGACTTTCATTTTGTATATCATTTTTTCTTTTGATTTTGTAACATTCTGTATTAGAAGACCGTAATCCAGAGAAATCCAATATTCGTCAGTATATTGAAGTGTTTTATCCTGCGCCCTGACATAAATACAGTTATTTCCGTCAATATTTACGTATTTTGCCTCCTGAATTTCCGATGGATCCCGATTCACAATATCTTCGAAAGCCGGGATTCTTTGCACTGAATCAGATGTCTCATCACCTAAATGGCCGCTGTAATATCTTGCATCTCCACCGGGACGCCAAATAAAGATTTTCCCATTTCCGGTGATAACATGTTTCATTAAAATTCCGTTCTCGTTATATTGTTCTGTCTTTGTGTAACCGTTTTTTGCAGAATGATGGTTTTTCCAAGAAGTGTTTCCCCCGCTGTAATAAAGAGTCACATCAGAATCAAAAGAGTAGGAGTTCGGTCTGCTCATAGACGCAATAACACGCTGAACATTAGCAGTTGTTATTTCTACTTTTTCAATGGGCATCTCTTCAGGGCTAGTGGCCGGAACTATAGTTTTATCCGATGGCAGTGTGATTTTCGTATCGCCGTCGGAAATGCCAAGGTAAGACAAATAGAAGCTCAAAAAGATTCCTAAAATTAATACAACTGTAATAGACAGTATAAGGATTGTCATTTTATTTCGCTTCATAAAAGCCACCTCGTAAAAACGCTGCTTATTTCGGCAAAAACTCCTCTGGAATAGCTTCCGCTTTCTTGAAATAATAAAGAATTGCCTGCGTGATCCGACGGGATGCATATCCATCACCATACGGATTTACTGCTTTCGCCATCTTATCATATTCTGATTTGTCGTCTAATAATGTTTTTGCGCTGCTTAAGATTTGTTCTTTCGTTACACCGGCAAGTTTCTGTCTCTTATACACATCT
>JANZZB010000137.1 GCA_026419635.1 Clostridiales bacterium
GGCTGCAATATTATTAGCGGTAGCTGTAATACGGCTGGCAGCAAAATAAGGAACTGTTGCAAAATGAATTTGCATAGCAATTTACACATATAAATAGTTCTTTTAGCAAGAAAATGCGCCCTGAAACGGCTTTTAAAAGCCCAATCAAAGCGCATTTTTCAATATTTTTCTTTGAGGCTATTTTGCAAGCCCTTATAAGGTTTTATGGTCTGTAAATTGCTTTGCGGGAAGGAAGAAGCTCAAATCCGAGAGCGTTAAAAAATTCCTCGATCTGGCCAATACTTTCACCGCTCCAACCGTAAGAACCAAATGCGAGTCCGATTCTCCCCTTAGGCTTCAATCCTTTCATGTAAGTTAAAAATGATGCTACGTTGGGGAGAAGATTATTGTTTAGTGTGGAGGAACCTACTGCTATGGTTTTTGCTTCAAGAAGTCTGGCCATTGCATACGATATATGACTTTTGCGCAGGTCTATAAGCTCAACATGTTTTCCTTCTTTGGTCCATTCGTCCAAAAGAGAATTTGCCATTATTTCCGTAGAACCCCACATTGTATCAAATATAATGACGGCTCGATTTTCATCGGTTATATTCTGTGACCAGCGCTGATATTTTTCGACCATTTGGGGAACAAAACTTCTGAGAATTTGTCCGTGAGATGGACAAATGATTTCAATATCAAATGAAGATACCTGCGATAAAAGCTTTTGCACCTGTGCTCCGAACGGAAATACGATATTCGCATAATAGTCACCGGCACGTTCAAGCAGACGGTCAAGTCCGAGATTATCGTCAAACGCTTCCGCAATTGCAATATGTTGGCCAAAAGCGTCGTTTGAAAAAAGGATTTTTTCTTCCGAAAGATAGGTACTCATACTATCCGGCCAGTGAACCATCGGCATTGGAACAAAAGTAAAGTTAAATTTTCCCGTATTCAGGGTTTCAAAAGGCTTGACCAAGTGACAATCAAAGTCCCGCTTATAATATGCTTTTAAGCCCTTTTGAGCATTTGCGGTACAAAAAATAGATGCATTTGGAACGAGATCTGCAAGAGCGGGTAAAGCTCCGGAGTGATCCGGCTCAATGTGGTTGACAATAAAATAATCTATTTTGGAAAGCGGAACGATTTCTTCGATATTACTTTTCAATTCGTCTGTAAAAGGAGCCTTCACAAAATCGACCAGACTGATTTTTTCATCTAAAATTAGGTAAGAGTTATAGGTTGTGCCATAAGGCGTTTCATATCCGTGAAAGGTACGAATATCATAATCAATCGCGCCCACCGCATAAATATTTTCCTTGATTTTAATAGCCGACATAAGAATTGCCTCCGTTATAAATGTTTACCATTTAAGTATATATTACATTCCATACTTGTCAAGGGAAAAAAATAGGGGTAGAATCAGTAAGGAAAGTTGGTGTGATATGAGTATTTTTGAAGCGGGAATGCTTATTTGCTTTGGAGCGGCATGGCCTACGAACATTTTGAAAACAGTACGGTCAAAATCTACGAAAGGGAAAAGTCTGCTTTTTTTAGTAATTGTTATTATGGGGTACATATGCGGTATCATACATAAAATCTTATATAGCAGGGACATTGTCCTTGCACTATATATTATTAATATTTGTATGGTTTTAACAGATCTTACCCTTTCTCTTTATTATAAAAGAAAGGAATCAACGGAAGAAAAGAGCCTGGTAAAATAATTCTATAAATGTTGATTATTCATTCATTCCGCAGCATTTTTTATACTTTTTGCCGCTGCCGCAGGGACATGGGTCGTTGCGGCCCGGCTTTTTTTCTTTCCTAACCGGCTGGCGTTGACCGGTTCCGGTGGAGGAGGCGCCGGATTCCGAAGTTTCCTTGGCTACTTGTTCGCGTTTTGGCTCGTCTCCGCTGCGAATACGTGCTGTAAATACCATGCGGACGGTGTCTTCACGAATTGCCTGGATCATTTCGTCGAACATTTCGAACCCTTCATGTTTATATGCGATAACCGGATCGGTCTGTGCGTAAGCTCTAAGGCCAATACCTTGTTTCAATTCGTCCATAGCGTCGATATGATCCATCCATTTTTCATCGACATTTTTTAACATGACGACACGCTCAAGCTCTCGCATGACTGACTCAGTCAAAGCTTCTTCTTTTTTAGTATATTCTTTTTGAGCCATTTCAAAAAGAATGTCTTTTAAATCTGAAGGCTTCAGTTCGTTTAACTCGTCCCGGGTAAATTTCAGAGTATTCGGCTCGACAAATACACCTTCAAATTTTTTAATAATTTCATCCGCCTGCCAAGTATCAAAATAATTATGCTCGCCTGCGACAGAACGGATTGCATTTGTAATGGTTTCTTCGATCATGCTGAGTATGGAATCTTTCAGGCTTTCGCCTTCGAGCACGCGGCCACGCTGGCCATAAATAATCTCTCTTTGTTTATTCATGACATTGTCATATTCAAGAACATGTTTTCTAACCTGGAAGTTGCGGCTCTCAACGCGTTTCTGTGCGGTTTCAATCGCGTTTGAAAGCATTTTTTGATCGATCGGAGTATCCTCGTCAAGCCCAAGACTATTCATAATTCCCATGATTTTTTCGGCGCCGAACAGACGCATCAGTTCATCTTCCAGTGAAAGATAGAAGACACTTTCGCCGGGATCTCCCTGGCGCCCAGCACGTCCGCGAAGCTGATTATCAATACGACGGCTTTCATGACGTTCCGTACCGATAATTAATAGCCCGCCTGCTTTTTTTACAAGCTCTGCGTCCTTTGAGGTTGCATCTTTATAAGATTCAAGAACTTTCCGAAATCCTGTTCTTGCTGCTAAAATTTCCTCGTTGTCGGTCTCCGCATAGCCCATCGCTTCTGCGATCACCTGATCGGAATATCCAGTTTTGATCAGATCATTTTTAGCCATATATTCGGCGTTGCCGCCGAGCATGATATCGGTTCCGCGGCCGGCCATGTTTGTTGCAATTGTAACCGCTTCGTATTTTCCTGCCTGTGCAATGATCTGCGATTCCTTTTCATGATATTTCGCATTTAATACTTCATGTTTGATTCCTTGTTTTTTAAGGATGGAGGACAACAGTTCACTTTTTTCAATAGAGATGGTACCAACCAGCACCGGCTGGCCTTTTTTATGTGCATCGATTATCTGGTTAATAACCGCACGGTATTTTCCGGTTTCCGTCTTATAAACAATATCTGCATGATCGTCGCGGATCATCGGGCGATTGGTTGGGATTTCGACGACGTCCAGTTTATAGATTTCATTAAATTCTTCTTCTTCTGTCAGTGCGGTACCTGTCATACCGGAGAGCTTTTTATACAAACGGAAATAATTCTGGAAGGTAATCGTCGCAAGCGTCTTGCTTTCACGTTCGACTGTTACCTTTTCCTTTGCTTCAATAGCCTGATGCAGCCCTTCTGAATAGCGGCGGCCAAGCATCAAACGGCCGGTGAACTCATCAACAATGATAACCTGCCCGTCACGGACAACATAATCTACGTCACGCTGCATGATACCATGTGCGCGGATAGCTTGGTTTATGTGGTGCAATAGCGTTGTGTTTTCCGGATCCATTAAATTTTCTATATTAAAATATTTTTCCGCTTTTTTTACACCTGCTGGCGTTAGTGTTGCCACTTTGGCTTTTTCATCAACTGTGTAATCTGCATCGATATCATCGTGTTCTTCCTTGGAATCAAGCTCTTTAAATTTTAGCATACGCAGAGTTTTGGCAAACCGATCGGCCTGTGAGTACAGTTCTGTTGATTTATCACCTTGACCTGATATGATAAGTGGAGTACGCGCTTCATCAATTAAAATGGAGTCAACTTCATCGACGACTGCAAAAGCATGGCCGCGTTGCATCAGCTGTTGTTTGTAAATTGCCATATTATCACGAAGATAATCAAATCCAAACTCGTTATTTGTACCATAAGTGATGTCGGATTGATAAGCTGAAAACTTTGCCTCATGCTCCATTCCGTGTATGACAAGCCCGACTGTCAGCCCAAGAAAGCGGTAAACCTTACCCATCCATTCACTGTCGCGCTTTGCCAGATAATCGTTAACTGTAACAATATGCACACCTTCGCCTGTTAAAGCGTTTAAATAGGCCGGAAGGGTTGCGACCAATGTTTTACCTTCACCGGTACGCATTTCGGCAATTCTACCCTGATGCAGGATGATTCCGCCAATCAGCTGTACGCGATACTGCTTCATGCCGAGCGAGCGCATGGAGGCTTCTCTGACTGTTGCAAATGCTTCCGGCAGAATATCATCCAGCGTTTCTCCGTTTTTTAATCTTTCTTTAAACTCGGCTGTTTTTGCTTTTAACTGCGCATCGGTCAATTGTTTATAGGATTCGTCTAAAGCCTCAATTTGTTCGATTATA
>JANZZB010000138.1 GCA_026419635.1 Clostridiales bacterium
CGGTGATTGCAATGACCGCCCATGCCATGAGCGAAGACCGGGAAAAGAGCCTTCAAGCCGGTATGAACGATCAAGTAAATAAACCTATTGATCCTGATGAACTTTTGGCAGCAATAGCAAAATGCACTAAGATCAGTGACTGGATATCCTTAAACAAAATAAACCGTGAAGAGGCTGATGCAGAAGACTTTCCTTGGTCGAGCATGCCCAGTATAATGTTTGCCGAAGGATTAAAAAGAGTGGGCAGCAACCGGGAACTTTATATGAATCTTCTCCTCAAATTTCGTGCAAGCAACGCCGACACACCGGATAACATAAAAACAGCCCTATCAAAAGGCGATAACAATACGGCAAGCAGATTGGTACACACCGTAAAAGGGGTGGCTGCCAATATAGGGGCAAACAAATTGGCTGCAGCCGCTTCTGAATTGGAGACGGCACTGATACATAGAAGTATTGCTGTTAATGATTTATTCGAAAATTTTATCGTAGCCCTTACAGATGCAACAGACGAGATAAAAGCATTTGAAGAAACATTTGCTGTGCCGAATTCTAAAATACTTGATAAAGAAATTATATATGTCGATGCTGATATTGTACGGCCGTACCTGACCGATTTGGCTCAAATGTTGGAGAGCGGCTCAATAAAATCCGTGGAACAACTCAGCGTTTTAGATAGATATTTATTAAATACCAAGGTTGAAAAACAGTTCGAACAGCTAAAGAAAGATGTGGATATGTTTGATATGGACAGCGCATTAGGAAAATTAAAAGCGATTGCCTCGTACTTTGAGATTTCTTTATAGATGGGGCTGAAAAAAATGATTTTTATAGCTGAACAACAAAAGGTACTAATTGTCGATGATACGCCTGAAAACATTTATATCCTAACGGAAATCTTAAAGGATCAATGCGATGTGTCGGTAGCGATTAACGGAGAGAAGGCTTTGAAAATCGCGGCCATGGACCCATCCATAGACTTGATATTGCTTGATATCATGATGCCGGAAATGGATGGCTATGAAGTATTTGCTAAACTAAAAGCCAATCCGAAAACCGCAAACATTCCGGTTATTTTTGTAACGGCTTTAACCGCAGTTGAAAATGAAGCTAAAGGTTTGGATCTAGGTGCTGTCGATTATATTACCAAACCATTTAATCCAGCTTTGATTAGGGCTCGAGTGAAAAATCACCTGGAACTCAAAAACTATAGAGATAAACTAGAAGAGATAGTGCGGGAAAAAACAAATGAATTGATGATAACGCGTGATGTCGCGATTGAAACGCTGGGTTCTTTGGCGGAATACCGTCATCTCGAGACAGGTTATCATATTAAGCGTACCATGAATTATGTCCGTCTTTTGGCCGAAAAACTCCAAGACCATCCAAATTACAAAGCTTTCCTGAGTGATGAGATGTTAGAACATCTCTGGAAATCGGCCCCCTTACATGATATCGGAAAAGTGGGAGTGCCGGATAGTATTCTGATGAAACCAGGCAAGTTGACACCGGAGGAGTTTGCCGAAATGCAAAAACATACTATCTACGGACGGGATGCCCTTGCTGCTTCCGCATCGAAGCTAGGTCCCAATTCATTTCTCAAGATCGCCCAAGAGATGGCTTACACCCATCATGAAAAATGGGACGGTTCAGGTTATCCGCAAGGTCTTAAAGGAGCAGAGATTCCTGTTTCCGGACGGTTGATGGCAGTGGCCGACGTATACGATGCCTTAATTACCCGACGCGTATATAAACCTGCCCTTTCCCAGCATCAAACTGTAGATATAATCAGAAATGGTAGCGGTACAGCATTTGATCCTGAAATTGTAAAAGTATTTCTTCAATATAAGGATCATTTTCATCGTATTGCTCTGGACTTTGCCGATATCACGGATGAGGGATAATACGATTGTAATTTTGCACTCCTACATCTTCTATATTCACCGAACTTTTAAGCATTAAAGCCCAGAAAACATGTGTTTTCTGGGCTTGTTTTTTTGATGGAAATATTTCGGAATAATACGATTTTCCCTTCTCTTGCCTCAATATCCGTAACCGCTGGCACAATGCAAACAGCTATATGCTGCTCAAGATCTTACTCTTCAGTATGATGTTTCTGTTTCCGATATAGGTTGCGAGAAAATATGCACCGTAAACGGTAAGTATCGCAACAGCTGTAATTAATATATTCGTTCTCGCGTCCAGGCTCCCTACCATCCGTATCGCATCGTTTGCCACCTTAATCCCCACAATGGAATGGATGCAAGCAACAGCAAGAGGGATCAGGAAATAGATCGCAGTCTGTTTGAGAATCGTACGGTTTAGCAGTTTGTCGTCTGCCCCGATTTTCTGAAGGACGGCGTATCTCTGCTTATTGTCCGCCGCCTCCGAAAGCTGTTGAAGCGCAAGAACTGCTGCGCTGGTTATCAGGAAAACAATCCCGACATAAATACCCACAAAGGAAATAATCGCCTTTGATCCACCCTCCTGTGCAAGTATTTCGTTCTTGGAAATGGCTTTCAGTCCCAAACCGGACGCGCTTTGCGCCGCGTTAAGCGCATTTGTAAACCTGTCCTGAACCTTGGTCGTATTACCGCTGCAGTTAAAACAAAGTATGCTTTGATGCACCGATCCATCCTGAACCGCTTCGTCCGGTACGATAAGCGTAAGCACATCCTGACTGCCATTTTTGATTCCTTCGGTAACCAGCTTGGGGTAAAGCGAGTAAACGGTCCCGGTTAAGGTTACCCTATTCTCCTGCCTAATATATTCTTCCAGAAAGCCCTGAAAATTTGCATCCATTTTACATATTTCATTTTAAAGAGTCTCCGTTTTTCTGCCATAACATTAACTTACGGTATCCTTACATTTTTGATCTATCGCTGACACCGAGATACCGGTGCAGATCAGCTGTTTTGAGTCCCTTTTCAGCACCGCGAAAACCGGTTTCTCCAATGAAACCTTTCTGATGATATAATCCTTTTCAACAGCATTGCTTCTGGCATAAAAAAGCGCCTGCTCCACATAGCTTTCAATGGCATCCAGTTCCTCGGCCATGCTGTCAATCGCCGCGCTCCGGTTGTTCTGCGCGATTAGCTTTGACGAGGAGATCGGCGTTTTGATTTCATGCACCCACATTTCAATGTATTCGCGATATTCCAACTGCAAGTTCTTATATTTGTTTATTTCCTCCAGACAGGCCTTGTTCGACGCTTTCAATATGTCGTACAAAAGTGCACCCTCAAAAAATTCCGGTCTTGTAATGACTTCAGCGACCAGATTTTTTTGATCGATTCGTTCAAAGGAATCCACAAGCGAAGCATAAAAATCTTTTTTCCGGCGGTATTCGAGTTCAAGTGGGATCAATGCGCCGAAGAGATATACAATACCGATCAGAACCGCAACGATTCTGCCTCCCGCAGGAAACAAAACGACAAGCATTGAGATTGTAATAAAAGCTACCGTTAAGTGGCATGCGATATATGCGATTTTACCGCTCAAATAATTATTTCTATTCATGGCATCAGGTACCCCTGGCCACGTCGTGTTTCGATGACATTGGGAAGGCCCGCATCCTCCAGCTTGCGGCGCAGTCTGCCCATGTTTACAGTAAGAGTATTGTCATCTACAAAAAGGTCGCTGTCCCAGAGATAACGCATAAGTTCGTCGCGGCTTACAATTGAACCTTTTTTCTTATAAAGACAGGTGAGAATCTTCAGTTCGTTCTTGGTCAGTTCAAAAGATTTCTCGCCGCATTCACAAGTGCTTTTTGATAAATTCACCGTAAAATTCCCGCAGATCAGCTTGTCCGCCGGTGCTTCACGATAAACGCGTCTCATAATGGTTTCGATCCGAGCAAGCAGAATCTGCGTGTTGTACGGTTTTGTCACAAAATCATCGGCCCCTAGATTCATTGCGATCAGTTCGTCCATTTCCGTGTCCCGGCTTGTCACGACGATAATCGGTACGTTGCTCCTTTTCCGAATCTCCCGACAGATGTGGTATCCGTCGAATATGGGAAGATTGATGTCGAGAAGAACAAAATGCGGAGCGGATACCAGGGTGTACTCAATGATATTCTCAAACTTATCAGGCGCTTGGCATTCGTACCCGTTATGGGACAGAAAAACACAAAGCTCGTCCCTTATTTTTTTGTTATCTTCGATAATTACTGCCTTTTTCAAGTTGTCCGCCCCACTTTCGGGCATTTATTAAAAATAATATATCATTTGTTTTGATCGAATTCAATGACTAGGTGACACTGCAAATTTCAGTACTTAAATCGAGTACGCTTCCGGAGCTATTCCGCCGTCCGGATCTCCCTCCGCCGGTTCGTAAATATAACCGCAGAGTGTACATCCTGTCTCTTATACACATCT
>JANZZB010000139.1 GCA_026419635.1 Clostridiales bacterium
AGATGTGTATAAGAGACAGAGCGGGAACAACCGATACAACGGGAACGGCCGATACAACGGGAACGACCGATACAACGGGAACAACCGGTACAACGGGAACAACTGGTACAACAGGAACAACTGATACAACAGGTGCAACAAGCACATCAGGAGAAACTGCTCAATAAGTTTGGAATTTGAAAAGAGGCCGCCACACGGCGGTCTCTTTTAGTTATATTCAGATAATAACACCTCTGGATATAATCGATAAAATTCGACTTTTTCCCTTCAAGGATTGTAAATAGGGGATCATTATATTATTATACAAAAGATTACAACAGGGGAATGACATATGAATAAGGCATCAGCAGCAAAAAATGGTATTGATTTCATATTAGGACATCTCGTAAAATAAAAGATACATAACAAATCTATATGGAAAGAAAACATATGAAAAATAAAAGACGAAACGCAATTTTGGTGCTTGTCGCCGTGGGATGCATTATAATGGCGGTTGTTGATGCTTTCATTCGGCCTGGTTATATTACGAAATCCGTTCTTAAGCTGATTCTGTTTTTGGCATTACCGTGTTGGTACGCTTTTTCTGAAAAAGAAATACGGCTTATCCAGTTATTTTCTTTTCGCAAAAAGAGGTTCTTAAGAGCAGTGTTATATGGTGTTGCAGTCTACGGTTTTATTATCGGGTGTTATTATTTAATGCGCCCGTTTTTTGATTTTTCTCATATTACAGCAGCACTTAGCAAAGATAACGGAGTTCATTCGGACAATTTTATCTTTGTCGCCCTTTACATTTCATTTATTAATTCTCTGCTGGAGGAATTCTTTTTTCGCGGGTTTGCTTTTTTAATCATAAAAAAATATTGGAAGCGAAAAGCCGCCTACTTTTTTAGTGCATTGATGTTTGCCTTCTATCATATCGCCATGATGATCGGATGGATGTCTGCGGGACTGACTGTTTTGCTGATAGCTGGTTTATTCGCGGCTGGTTTGTTTTTTAATTTTCTGGATGAGCGGGACGGGAATTTGTATCCATCATGGGCCTTTCATATGTTCGCAAATTTCGCAATTAACACGATTGGTTTTCTTCTTTTCGGTATGATATGAATTTGTTGTGTAATTGTTCCGTCAGAGATTGAAAAACAAATAAAAATGTATTATTCTTTCAATATGCAAATATAATCTTTTGATGTAGATTATTTCTTCAAAAGTAAATAAATTAAAGGTTGTGGAAATTTATGAAGAAAATCCGGTTGTTTCTGGTTGTTTTACTTTTTTTGTTTTTGGGAACGAATGCAGCATTCGCCGTTGACACCGGAAGTCTGGTGAATTTCAAAGCGACCAAAACAATGAACTCTTTAACGTTTTCAGACGTAAAAAGTGACAACTGGTTTTATTCCGGAATTAAAACAGCCTTTGACAACGGAGTTATGGATGGGATAGGAAAAGGTCATTTTTCACCATCCGGTACCCTTACAAAAGCACAGGCGATTACCATTGCTGCAAGGGTACATGCCATTTACCAAAATAAAATCATACCGAATAATACTGGAGCATATTGGTATCTAAAATATTATAATTACGCCTCTACAAACGGATTGCTACCCCCAAGCATAACGAATTTGGACGGATTGGATGCAAAGAATGCTACTCGAGCCGAAGTCGCGTATCTGTTTGGACACATATTAAACAACGGAGACTCCGCTGCTATTAACAATCTTGTAATTCCGGACATCAGTTTGATAGACGCCGCTTACACCGATTCTGTTAAGAAAATGTATTCCTCCGGCATTATCGGCGGAAAAGTGGGTGGGGTCTTTGACGCAAACGGGCTTGCAACACGTGCAGAAATCGCTACAATTATTGGAAGGGTTATTGATCCGACAAACAGACTTTCAAACGATGCAAAATACAATTCACAGATTACGGGACAGGAAGGTAATATACAAAATTACCGCAAGGTAATCGAATCCGGAAATACGGTCTTTTTTTCAAGCTGGAGTGATAAAGACTCCGCGTATGATATCATACGTTACAATAAAACCACTAAAAAAAGTGATATTATATACAAGGGAACATCCGGGACATTCAAATCATACTATCCTTTTGTCGGTAGAATGATTTTGTATAACAATGCGCTTTATCTAGTTCAGGATGAATTAAATAGCGATAACAGCGATACAAAAAGTACATTAAAGAAAATTGACTTGGAAACGCTGAGCATTACAAGCTTATATACTTGTGACGGCATTGAAAGTTATACAATTTATGACGGCGAAATTTATTTAATCAGTTCGACATTAAATCCAAAATGGAATGACAGTAACTCTGATGACGTGCCGATGTACCTTTACGACGTTGTTAAGCTGGAAAGCAGCAATGCTATAAAATTGGTGAGCGGGGAAGATGAAGCATACAGCCTTTCCGCGGTCAATAATTGTCTTTACTACATTGCAGATTCCTCGCTTGTACAGGTTGATTTAGAAACAAAAAAGACAACATCTGTTATTGAGGAAATAAGTGCTTTCACAATTTGTGGAAACGTAATTTTTTATTCGGATCTTAACGGAAGTATATATAAAGCAAGTTTAAGCAATCTTTCTATGAAAAAATTGCTATATACCGGAGATATAACAAAAACCGGAAATGTAACATCGATTCATTATTACAAAGGAACGGTTTATTTCAATTATGACTGGCTGGCTCGTATTGACAAGGTAGACATGAACGGGATTTGGGCGTCTGTTCCGACCAGAACCAACCATATTAATTTTGGCATTTTTGACGGTAAGCTGATTTATACCGATTACGACGGAAATGATTATGTCGCGGCGATTGGTTCAAATCCGGCTCAGCAAATCTCACTTTCAAAATGGCTGTCAAGTATGGAAACCGGCAAGGCTTATGTATCTCCTGTAGTTTTGCCTGCAAAAACCACCGTCACATCCCAAAAGCTGAATGCACAGCAAATTTATGCCGCTTGCTCACCGGCTGTGTTTCGCATTGAGACCTATGACTCCGATAACAACTTGACGGGTTCCGGAAGTGGTTTCTTTATCTCCAGTAACGGGATTGCCGTTACAAATTATCACGTTATCGTAGAAGATAAATTCAAAGTGATTTTATCGGACGGCAGAGAATTCTGGCCAAAAGCTATTTTAGGAGAAAGCGATTCTAAAGATATTGTAATTTTCAAGATTGATGGTACAGGATTTCCCTATCTGAAAATTTCTGATTCCGATAAGGTTGCGGGAGGGCAGATTATCTATACACTTGGAAGCCCCTACGGTTTGGAAAGCACAATCTCGTCCGGACTTATTGCAAACCCTAAGCGCAGTTTTGGAGATGGAGATACCTGGATTCAGATATCCGCACCAATTTCACCGGGCAGCAGCGGCGGGGCCCTTATCGACGAATACGGAAATGTAGTCGGTATAACCAGTGCGTCCATTGCGTTGGAGGATGCGCAAAACGTAAATCTGGCAATACCAATTAACTTAATTTATTCCATTCTTCTGGATTAAAAGATTATAAAAAACGTAAAAAACGCCCTTTACATTAAGGGCGTTTTTTTATAACATCAAATCGCAGCTTAAATATACGGTTAACAAAAACCTTTTGATTTAAGAGGGGATATCGTAAAAAACGAAGTTATACACCAACAATAACATATAAAACCGTGGAATAGTACTTTTTCCACTCTCTCCAACGTTGGTGCTAGTATAACTTAATATAATTGCTCTTTTTTAATACCGGAAGTAAATATTTGCCATAAAACGAGCTTAAACTGTTCTTATAAGCGGGTTTTCTTTTAAAAATGTGTTTATTAGTACAATATATGGTATTGGAAATTTTAGATAAAAAAGATTTGTTTTTTTCGTATTTTTTTACAAAATAAAATTTCGCGCACTCATATCGTCAATTTGCGCATTTTTAGTCACTTTTTTAACTAGTCTTGATAAAATAACTCCAACGTAAACATTACTTCAACGTGAACATTCATTTTATTAAAGGAGTGTTTGTCAATGAAAAAACAGATTTTTAAGTGCTTAGCAAAAGTAACCGCGCAATTTTCTCAATTTACGGCCTCAGCAAGTGCAGGGACAGCAAGTCAGCTAGGTGTGTACCAGCCGAAAGTTCCCAAAAGCCTACTCAAGTAAGTTGCTTTCAAAATATCACTCTAAATACCACTCGAAAAGAGGCTTGATACTTTTATGTATCAGGTCTTTTTTCGTATAATGTACACTGAACAAATACGATTTTCGAATCGCATTTGCCCATAGTCCGCATTTTAGGAATTATGAGTGGCAAAACAAGCTTGTTT
>JANZZB010000140.1 GCA_026419635.1 Clostridiales bacterium
GTTTTGTCCGCCCCTGGGGAAGTATCGAGGGGGAACTGGGTTCCCTCTCGAAAGGCTGCCGACTTTATCGACAGCCTCAAAAGGGGCGTAAAATCATGTGATTTTACGCCCCTTTTCGAAGGAGAAAGTTAAACAAGTAAAATGATTTAGCAATTAAAAGATATTGTAAGCCTGTTCTTTGTGAATCGAATCATCCAAGCCGTTGATTTCAACTTCTTTGGTAACTCTGACAGGCGTGATTCGATTGATAACCTTAAGTAATACGTAGGTTACGACAAAAGAGTATACGGTTGTAATCAGAACTGCAAGAACCTGCACCATAAATTGTTTTGTATTGCCAGCAATTAAGCCGTCTATACCGCCGATACTTTTCACTGCAAATACACCGACAAGTATGGAACCGAGTATTCCGCCTACACCATGAACACCCCATACATCCAGCGCGTCATCCCATCCCATTTTTGTTCTAAGCTGTACTGCCAGATAGCAAACCGAGCCTGCAGCAAAACCGATGATGACCGCTGCCCACGGTTTAATATACCCCGCCGCCGGTGTTACCATAGCAAGTCCCGCTACCGCTCCTGTGAGCGCTCCGACAAAGCTGGGACGCTTTTCATGAATCCAGGAAATAAACAGCCATGTGATCATAGCGATGGAACCCGCAATATCCGTGTTAACAAAAGCCATCGCTGCCACTGAGTTTGCAGCCAGCGCGCTTCCTCCGTTAAAGCCGAACCAGCCGAACCATAAAAGGCCGGTACCAAGCGCGACATATGTAATGTTATGCGGTGTTTCATCTTCTTTCGGAAGCATCGTTCTTTTTCCTACAAAGAATACGGATGCAAGTGCGGCTACACCTGCGCTGACATGGACAACCATACCGCCCGCAAAGTCCACAGCACCCATCTTCTGCAAAAATCCTCCGCCCCAAATCCAGTGAGCGATCGGAATATAGATCAGAAAACTCCACGCAACAAGAAATATAAGATAACTCTTAAAGCTAACCCTGTCGGCAAACGCGCCGGTAATCAAAGCAGGGGTAATAATTGCAAACATTTGCTGGAAAGTAAAGAAAGTAATGAACGGAATGGTGTGCCCGTATACCCCGCTCGGAGCCATTCCTACGCCGTGTAAAAAGACGTACTGAAAATTACCTATAATCCCTTTTATGTCGTGCCCGAAAGCAAGGCTGAATCCGCAGATAAACCATATCGCGGTTACGATTCCCATGGAAATAAAGCTTTGCATCATAATGGTCAGAACATTTTTCTTTCTGACAAGACCTCCGTAAAAGAAAGCAAGTCCCGGCGTCATTAAACACACCAGCGCGGCGCTTATCAAAACAAAAGTGGTATCTCCCGAATTAATCATAATTAGCCCCCCATCATTTATTAAGCCACACTTTATGATAGATGATGGGCATGGGAAAATACATACATGAAATTCCGTATTATCTTAAAAACAAAGCTGTATTTTTCGTCGAATAATCTGATATTTTTGCAAAATGAGCACGGTAATTTACGGCTCGATCATATGATTTCTTACAGCGTATAAAACAAGGCTAACAACGTTCCGAAAGCCCAATTTATGCATGATATTCGCTCTGTGCGTTTCCACCGTTTTGATGCTTAAATTAAGGATGGTTGAAATATCCTTGTTCGATTTCCCCTCTGCAAGCAGCTGAAGAATTTCACGTTCTCTTGCGGAGATGGCCTCTGTTTTCTCTTCTCTATCCTGCGTATGGTTTATAAATCCGTCTACAACCAACTGGGTAACACTTTGAGACAAGTAAATATTGTCGCCAAACACCGTCTCGATACATTCGATCAACTCTTCTAACGCATTGTCTTTAAGAACGTATCCTTTGACACCCGCACGCAGCGCGCGTGTTATAAAATCCTCCGATTTGTGCATGGTCAAAATAATGACGTTGATATTCGCCGCTTCCTGTTTGAGTTTAACGGCGAGATCAATTCCGTTTAACTGCGGAATCGATATATCAAGAATGGCGATATCCGGCTTAAGCCTCATAATTTTTACGAAGGCCTCCTGCCCGTCGCCGGCCTCGCCGATCACCTCGATATTTTCATGCTGTGAAAGCAAAATCACGAGCGATTGTCTTAAAATTTTGTGATCTTCAGCTATAAATACTTTGATTTTTTTCATATGGGACCTCCAGAATGATTCTTGTTCCCCGGCCTTCCTCGCTGTCAATCATGATTTTCGCGTTCAGCATCGCGGCTCTTTCCTTGATTGTTGTTAATCCAAGGCCCGATTTTACGTTTTTTATATCAAACCCTTTTCCGTTATCGGATATCCCGATAAAAAGCAGATCGTCGCTTGGCATATTCATACTTACGTCCACTTCCGTCGCTTCGGAATGTTTCATAATGTTTGTCAGACATTCCTGAACGATTCGATATAGATTGAGCTCTTCGGTTTCATTCCACTGCGGCAAATCGTTTGCGATCATGCAGTTAAATTTAATACTGCTTATTTCTTTTAATTTTTCGCAGAGGTGCCGGATGCTGATTGCCAGCCCGTCCTTGTTTAGTTCGACGGGTTTTAAGTTATAGATCACGTTACGGATTTCTTCAATTGTATCTTCGGCAAGCTTGATGGTTTTGTCAGTCTGGTTTTTCAGAGCTTCATCCTGTGTTTTATTCTGGATTAGCCCGAGATGGATTTTCAGAGCGACCAAAGATTGTCCAACTCCGTCGTGAAGATCGCGGGCGATCTTTTCCCTTTCCCTTTCCTGGGTTGCGACAAGCATATTCGCCCGTTTTTTTAATTCAATATTTTGCTGCTGTATTGTTTCGCTTAAATCCTGCGTTAGGTTTTCATAATGTTCTTCCTTTATACGCTGGTACCACGAGTAGATATCGGAAAACTCGACGATATTCAGTCCCTTTTCTTCCTCTTCATCGGAAACGCGCAGCCCGATCGTCTTTTTAATAAGATAAAACATCAAAAGGCCGACTCCGAATGCCCAGACGAAATTAACCGCTACTCCGAAAAATTGAATGAATATTTGTTGGATTCTGGACGAGGCGTTTAGATATTCCGATGATGCAAACAGCGGGCAGAGAATGGCTCCGCAGACTCCTCCAAACGCATGAATCGGTACCGCGTTGACCGCGTCGTCAATGTTCAATTTCAGAAGCAGTACGCTTCCCATTACTACGACCGAGCCAGCTATAAACCCTACAAGAATGGACTGAGCGGGAGTTAAGATATCGGAACCCGCGGTAATCGCTACAAGCCCGCCAAGTGCACCGTTAAAAATGGATTCCATTAAGCTTTGGTCTTTTGCCAGTAAAAACGTGGTTAAAACCGCTCCGACCACGCCCGCCGATGCCGCAAGATTGGTGTTTAACAAGATTAAACCAATTGAGTCGTTAAATCTTAAAAGGTTTCCGCCGTTAAAACCAAACCAGCTAAACCACAAGATAAACGTGCCGAGCGTTGCAAACGGAATATTCGACCGGCCAAGCCTTTTGGGCTTTTTGTCCTCGTCCCATCTTCCCTTTCTCGGCCCTACGGCGATAATTCCCGCTAAAGCAATCCATCCCGCAGTCGAATGAACAACGGTGGCGCCGGCAAAATCCATATACCCAAGTCTCGACAAAAATGTCAGCTGGTTTAGATACGTGCCGCCCCATACCCAGTGCCCGAAGATCGGGTAAATAATCGCTCCGGTAACAATCGCCGCGATAACGAGCGCTTTTAACTTTGTTCTTTCGGACATGCTTCCCGAAAAGATCGTAACAGATGTTCCGGCGAACATCAGCTGATAAAAGATAAAAATATAGTCATAACTGCTTTTTAAGTGCAAAAGCAGCCAGTTGTCCGAACCGATAAAACCGGCGCAACTCATGCCGAACATAAACGCAAACCCGACTAAATAAAAGGACAACGTAGCGACTACAAACGAAATGATATTCTCCATTGCAACGCTGATAACATTCTTTGACTGCACAAATCCTACTTCGTAGCAAACAAAACCGGCTTGCATAAAAAAAATAAAGCAGGCGCAAATCAAAATCCACAAATGATTGATCTGTATCATCGTTTTTCGTCTCCCCTCACCTTAAGCTTTTATATAGAACATCGGGAAATGCTGAAATATTATATGAATTTCATGATTTATATCCGCCATTTACAGAATAATTCATTTTTACATAATAGGCAATGGTTCAGTCTTGGCAGCAATCATTAAACTTTCAGAAAATCAAAAAAAGGGGTTTAAATATTTGCATAAAGACAAGGAATCAAAATTGTTGAACATTCACAACTTTTAAAAAATGGTTTTGATTTCCTTTTTAAAGAGCTATATAGT
>JANZZB010000141.1 GCA_026419635.1 Clostridiales bacterium
GTGAACAAAATCGGGCACCAGGCATAAGTTCTGCGCCACAAGTATGACATTTGTTTTGATAAAAACCGGATACTTTATGAAGTCCGGATGGGTCAATCGTGTTGATTTCGCCGCGCTCAAAGGCAATACCTAGTTCACGATCAAGTTCAAAAACCGCTCCGCAAGCAGGGTCGGTTACCAGATAACGCTTATTCCATTTAAAGGTCGGGATAAAAAATAAATGAAGCGTCTCATATATCATAGCGATATACAGATTAGAATAAGCTCCGCAACCGGGACATATTACGTTTGGTATATTGCCGATATCTTTTGACTTTGTACGAACACCCGAAACAAAGAAAAACATTTTTTCTACCTTCCAGTCTTAAAATAAGGACAATCATCTTCCTATTATAATACGAATATTTCGGTATTTATAGTCTATAAATTTGAATAAGGTAAAAACGTTGAAAAATGATCTATAACGCACCTGAATGGGCTAAACGATTTAAGATGAAAGCTTTTGTAAATTCGACAGCTCGAGAGTAATCATTTCTTTATTTTGTGTTTTGTGATAAAATAACATAGTCAAAAATTCGAATGTGGGTATGTTGTTATATATTTAGTATGCAAAGACTTTGTAAAAAGAAATTTAGAACAGGAGTTAGGGCAGTATGGCGTTGATTGAACTAGTAAAAGCAATGATTTTAGGAATCGTTGAAGGGATTACGGAGTGGCTTCCGATCAGCAGCACAGGGCATATGATTTTAGTAGACGAATTTTTGCGGCTGAATATGTCCGATGCGTTTAAGGAAATGTTTCTTGTCGTCATTCAATTAGGAGCCATTATGGCAGTTGTTGTTTTATATTGGAATAAACTGTTTCCTTTTTCTTTTAATAAGAAGCCTGTTGTACGAAAAGACATCTTTCTAGTGTGGTTAAAAATTCTGGTCGCTTGTGTCCCTGCTATAATTGGCTTATTGTTTGATAACCAGATTGAAGCGCTGTTTTTTAATTATCAGACCGTATCAGTTACATTAATTATTTACGGCGTTTTGTTTATTATTATTGAGAGAAGAAACCAAAACAGACATTCAAAAATTAATAATATTTCACAAATAACGTATAAAATGGCACTGATGATCGGCGTATTTCAGCTGCTTGCAGTAATACCCGGTACTTCACGTTCCGGCGCGACAATTCTAGGTGCAATTTTAATCGGAACGTCAAGAACGGTTGCCGCCGAATTTACTTTTTATCTGGCAGTTCCGGTGATGTTTGGAGCAAGCCTTGTAAAAATATTAAAATTTGGTTTTGATTTCACTGGTACTGAAATGGCCGTTTTGTTGACAGGAACGATTGTAGCCTTTTTTGTATCTATTCTGGCGATTAAATTCCTTATTAATTACATAAAGAAAAATGATTTTAAAGCGTTCGGATGGTACCGGATCATATTGGGAATTATCGTGCTTGCATATTTCACATTAAAAACTATTGCATAATCTTAAATAATGCCTGCTGAACGACTGAAAATGACGCCGCAGAGTGGGCAAATGCGATTCGAAAATCGCATTTGTTCAGTGAACATTAAATAGGGATTCGTGAACAAATTAGTTATGGTCTGTAATATAAATCGAGGGGGAACAAAGTTCCCCCTCGTAATGTTTTACGGTGTTACATAGTTTAGCGGGTTGACCGGTGTACTTGCAGAGTTTGCAATACATTCCGCACTTGAAGAACGGATTCGAACTTCAAAGTGCAGATGAACACCGGTTGCGTCACCTGTTTGTCCCATGTAACCCAGCGTTTGTCCCGCACTGACTGTTTGTCCCGCTCCGACGATCGGAGGACTTTTTAAATGTGCATAGCGCGTCTGAATATACTTTCCTCCGACATAGGAATTGACATAGACGACATAACCGTAGCCGTTTAACGCTCCGGCGTAAACGACTGTTCCGGATGCAGCTGACACGATGCGGTCACCCGCAACGCCCTGTATGGCAGGTGCGATATCAACTCCAAGGTGTGTACCGCTGCTAAAGTATTGCACGATCTTAGCACTTGCGGGTGCCGGCCAGTTCATTTTTGAGGCAGTCGGCTTTAAATAAATTGTGCGCGTATAGCCGATTTGTGTTCCGTTATATAAAATTTTGCACCATTCAGAGTTTACATACGATAGAATGACGACAATTTTGCCGTTGTAAAGAACCGATTTAATGGCATATGATGAACTTGGACCTGTGCGAATGTTTAATGTGCCGGTTGAGAGATCAACGTAAGATGTGCTTGTGCCGGAAACCGTTTTAATATAGGCAGCGTAAGCGTACCCATATTTGCCAGTTGCATACTCCACTCGCCAGAAACTGCCCGACTTGTAAAGCAGTGTTACATATGTGCCCTTAGGAAGCCTTGTTAGAACTGTTCCGGTCGAGGTAGCCCCCGAGCGGACATTCAATGAGCCTGTAGCCATACTGACAATGCCGGCTCTAGATGTTGCCGTTGCGGCTTCTGCCTTAGGCGAAATGGACGTTACGGCTGAAAGTATAACTATTCCCAAAGCCAGAGCTAATATTTTCTGAGCAAATCTTTTCATATGAATGTACCTCCGTTCTGTTTAACTTGCGTTGGTTAACATAACACATGTTGCTCTGATAGTAACAAAACGGTAACAATAAGTCAAATGCAAGTTATTCCATGGGAGGAAGTACATATCTTAAAACGTACTTCATGAGGCGGACTATACAAACTGTTTTTTGGGGCGGTTTGTATTTCTATTAACTAATATTTGAGTTATGGAAAATGATCTGAATATCTCTTTAATAAACTTCATTTTCGTGGTTTAATAAGTTTGGATAAAATTTGTAAATATAGCTGGTGTTATTATGAAACTAAAAGACAGCTTCCATTTATACGCGATAATAACCATTTTGTCCTGGTCGTTGTCCTACGTTTTTACTCGAATGACTCTTCACTATTTCTCCGCGTTTTCACTTGGCTTTTTACGCTTTTTTGTTGCTTCATGTTCTTTGGTTGTCTTGGCCATTTTATTCAAAATGAAGATGCCGAAAAAAGTGGATCTGAAATGGTTTTTTGCGGCAGGCGCTGTTGGATTCTTTATCTTTGTGATTGCTTTCAATAAGGGATGCAAGACAGTGACGTCATCCACAAGCAGTGTTGTCATTGCGACAGCGCCCGTTATCACCGCATTATTATCACGGCTTATCTATAAAGAAAGACTAAGCTTTGTCAAATGGGCTGCTATTGCAATTGAATTTATAGGCGTTGTTGTTTTAACATTGATGGATGGCATTTTTACAATTAATATAGGACTTATTTGGCTTTTACTTGCGGCTACTGCTTTGAGTTTTTATAATCTCCTTCAGCGAAATTTAACAAAAACCTATTCTGCCTTGCAGATCTCTACATATAGTATTTTCGCGGGAACAATGATGCTTGCTGTCTTTTTGCCTGTATCATTAAAAGAAGTGCAGAGTGCCCCGCCGATACAATTTTTGTATATTGCGATCCTCGGAATTTTTCCAAGTGCGATTGCTTATGTCGCTTGGGCACGGGCATTTGCAAAAACAGAGCAAATATCTGCTGTGAGTAACTATATGTTTTTAACTCCTTTTTTCGCAAGCCTGCTGGGATTTGTTTTTGCTAACGAAAAGCTGGATCTGCCAACCATTGTAGGTGGTACGATTATCTTATTCGGTGTACTGGTCTTCAATTTCGGAGAAAATTGGTATGCCCGTTTATCAAAAAAACATAATGAAACGGAGGTTTTGCCATGAAAGTATTAATAGTCAACGGAAGTCCGCACCCAAAAGGCTGCACATATACCGCTCTTTGCGAGGTTAAAAAGGAACTGGAAAACGCAGGGATTGATACCGAGATTTTGCAGATTGGCGGACTGCCAATCAGGGGATGTACCGCATGCAAGAGCTGCCGTAAGGGCGGAAGTCACGCGGGTAAATGCGTTTTTGACGGAGACCCTGTTAATGAAGCGCTGGAAAAAGCGACAAGTGCGGACGGATTCGTTTTCGGCTCTCCGGTTTACTACGCCGGTATCAACGGAACCTTAAAGAGCTTTTTGGACCGTTTTTTCTACGCGGGATCTGTTTTTGAAAACAAACCCGGCGCTGCGGTCGTCAGTTGCCGCAGGGGCGGGGAGGCATCCGCATTTGACCAGATTAACAAGTTTTTCACTATTTCTAACATGCCTGTTGTCTCTTCCCAGTATTGGAATATGGTACACGGCGAAACACCGGATGAGGTAAGAGAGGATCTTGAGGGCATGCAAACAATGCGGACATTGGGACGGAATATGGCATGGCTTCTTAGATGTATTGAAGCGG
>JANZZB010000142.1 GCA_026419635.1 Clostridiales bacterium
ATTAATGATTGCACTGATTGGCGCGGTTACATTTTTAATAGCCTCCCTTATTGCCATTTCAAAGCATAATGTTAAAAAACTATTGGCTTATTCAACGGTGTCAACACTAGGGCTGATTATAACGTGTGCCGGCGTCGGGACATATCAGGCTGTTTGGACGGCTGTTCTACTAATGATTTTTCATGCCGTTGCAAAGTCTTTGCTGTTTTTATGCGTAGGAACTGTAGAGCAGGGAATCGAAAGTTTGAATATTGAAGATATGGACGGATTAATTCTCAGAATGCCTAAGGTTACAATTTGCATGCTAATTGGGATATCGGGCATGTTTCTTGCACCATTTGGAATGCTGATAAGCAAGTGGGCAGCACTTGAAGCTCTTATTAAAGCAAATCCGCTAATTGCATTTTTTGTAGTTTTCGGAAGTTCGGCAACATTGTTGTTCTACACAAAGTGGATGGGAAAGCTGATCATGATCATTCCGCCTGCAAAACCGCAGGAGAAATTTATATCCTGGAATGAATGGTTTACAATGGGAACACTGTCTCTTATGACAATCGTTGTCTGTGTTACGTTTCCGATTATTTCAAAATATCTGATCGAACCGTATATACGCTTTTTTTACTTCCACAACGTAGCCATGGATAGCGGAAATGTCATTATTATGTTAATTATGATGGTATTTATTCTGCTTTTACCACTGCAAATTCTGCTGCAGCACAAAGGCAAAAAGCATGTGATTGCTTATCTGTGTGGTGCAAATATAACAGAAAGTACAAAACTATATGAAGCAAATGTACAATTTCATTCTGCCGGGCAGGTTGTTGCGGAAATGAAACTGAGAAACTATTATTTTGAAAATTATTTTGGAGAGGACAGGCTAGGAAAAATCGGCCTGCTTACAACGGTACTTCTTCTCACCGTTTTGTTTGGGATTATATTTATATGAGAATACTAATAACATCCATTCTTTTTATTCTTTTAACACCAATCGCAGGCGGCTTGTTAGCCGGAGTAGACAGAGTTATTTCTGCAAGAATGCAAAAAAGAGTCGGACCCAGCATTCTTCAGCCCTTTTACGATGTGTTGAAACTTTTCCAAAAGGAAAATGTAGTTGTAAACGTCTCTCAAAATTTATATGTATTCAGCTTTTTATTTTTTACGATTTTTACAGGAGTTTTATTTTTCATCGGTGGAGATATTCTGCTTACCGTATTTTCATCCACACTTGCAGGTATATTCTTTATCCTAGGAGGTTATTCCACCCACTCTCCCTACAGCTTTCTCGGTTCGGAGCGCGAACTGATTTCAATGGTTTCGGATGAACCGATGGTCATACTGATGGCAATTGGAATGTATATGGTTACCCAAAGTTTTTTAATCCGCGACATCATTGCGTTTAATCAGCCTATTATATATTATTTGCCCGGTGTATTTATCGGTTACCTGTTTGTGCTTACGATTAAAATGAAAAAATCTCCGTTTGATTTATCTATGTCGCACCATGCTCATCAGGAAATCGTCAGCGGAATTACAACCGAATTTTCAGGTAAATCGCTTGCCTTAATTGAAATTGCTCATTGGTACGAAAATATATTTCTTCTGGGTACGGTTTTTCTATTTTTCGCTCCCAAGCCGATTCTGGGAGTAATGATGTCACTTATTATTTATCTAGTTGAAATTTTTATCGATAATACAAATGCAAGAGTAAAATGGCAATGGCTTTTTAAATCCTCTTGGTTTGTGGCTCTTTGCGCAGGCGCGGTAAACATATTTGTTTTATTTATTAATCAATCGTAAGGAGAAAATACAGTGTCTTTTTTTAAGAAATCGCCTTGGCTTATTCATTATGACGGATCGAGCTGCAATGGCTGTGACATTGAAGTGCTTGCCTGTCTTACTCCTGTTTACGATATTGAACGTTTTGGGATTATCAATACCGGTAACCCAAAGCATGCGGATATTTTTCTGATAACCGGGGCTGTAAATGAGCAAAATAAAGAAGTTATATTAAACATTTATTCCCAGATGCCCGATCCGAAGGTAGTGATTGCCGTAGGTGCATGTGCTTCTTCAGGCGGGATTTGTGCCGAAGGATATAATATTCTGGGCGGGGTTGACAAACTGATTCCGGTTGACGTCTATGTGCCCGGATGTGCGGCAAGGCCAGAAGCGATCATTGACGGCGTCGTGAAAGGGCTGGAAGTTCTGGAAAACAAATACCGAAACAAAAATAAGAAAAAGTAGGCGAGCGTATGTTAGAGAAACAAATAACTGAAGAAATTGAAATAGATAAGCTGTTTTCCCGTTGCGCGGAATTGAAGTTTTGCGGATACCGGCTTGTCCAGATCGGGTGTACAAGAACTGTATCCGGTGTGGAAATCAATTATAGCTTCGACAATAACTTTCAATTTCTGAACCTTCGGATCAGCTGTGAAAAAGATCAAACCGTTCCGAGCATACAATCCGTTTACGAGTGCGCGTTTATCTACGAAAATGAAATCGCGGAGCTGTTTGGAATAACGATTACCGATATGAAAATTAATTTTAACGGACTTTTATATAAAGCAGCTGTTTCGACGCCATTTGGCGAAACGGCTGCAGAAACAAAGGCGGTACGCTAATGTCTGAGAGAATGATTATACCCTTTGGGCCACAGCATCCGGTGCTGCCGGAGCCGATTCATTTAAGCCTTGTGCTTGAAAATGAAAAAGTCGTTGATGTATTGCCGTCCATTGGATTTGTGCATCGGGGACTGGAAAAGCTTGTAGAGAAGAAGGATTTTTTGGAATATACGTTTGTTGCCGAGCGGATATGCGGCATTTGCAGTTATATGCATGGAATGGGCTACTGTCAGGCAATTGAAAATATTATGAATATTGAGATTCCTGGGCGCGCTTCATTTTTACGTGTTATCGGAGCGGAGTTCTCAAGAATTCACAGCCATCTATTGTGGCTTGGTCTCTGTGCTGACGCATTTGGCTTTGAAAGCTTATTTATGCATACTTGGAAACTGCGTGAGCAAATTCTTGATCTGATGGAAGAAATGACTGGCGGACGAGTCATCTTTTCTTCTGTTAAAATCGGCGGAGTAAAAAAAGACGTTGATGATAGTTTGCTTTCCAAAATTAACGACGTGCTTTTAGAGCTTGAACCGCAGGTGAAGGAAATCTCTTCGGTATTTTTAGAAAGCATTACCGTCCGTCACCGACTGGAAGGTGTCGGGGTTCTAACCCAGGATGAAGCGGTCAGCCTCGGGGCAGTCGGACCCATGCTTCGAGCCAGTGGAATCAATCAGGATATGCGCAAACTCGGCTACGCCGCTTACGCAGAGCTCGATTTTGAACCGATAATAGATACGGAAGGGGACAGCATGGCGCGCTGCCGCGTTCGAATCAAAGAAATTTTCCAATCCATGGACCTGATTCGTCAAGCAGTTGCAAAATTGCCGCAGGGCCCTATTGCCGCGCCGTTTAAAGGAAATCCGGACGGGGAATATTTCTCACGCCTTGAGCAGCCGCGAGGAGAAGTCATTTATTACGTGAAGGGAAACGGGACCAAATTTTTGGATCGTATGCGTGTTCGCACTCCGACTTTTGCTAATCTTCCGGCACTGATCAAAGTACTCAAAGGCTGCGATTTGGCCGATGTTCCTATTCTTATTCTGACTATTGACCCATGTATCAGCTGTACGGAGAGATAAATTATGAGTCATATTTCAAAAATTATATTAAAAAGTCTGTTTTCAAAACCTTCTACAGCAATGTATCCGATAAAAAAACGCGAGTATTATCCGAATACGCGGGGGGCTATTGAAAACGATATTAAAAGCTGCATTTTTTGCGGGATCTGTGTAAAAAAATGTCCCACAAAAGGGCTTGAGGTTTTAAGAGATCAAAAACAGTGGTCCATCGACCGGTGCCGTTGCATCTCATGCGGTGCGTGCGTGACAGCTTGCCCCAAAAAATGTCTTACGATGGAAAATACCTATTCTGCACCGTCTACTGAGAAAAAAGTGGACCGATACATCCAGCCGGAAGATAAGGTGCAGTAAGATGCATGAATATGCACTTACAGACCGTATTGTTCGGATCGCCGTACAAGAAGCGGAAAAACGAAATGCTAAGAAAGTATTCTGTCTCTTATACACATCT
>JANZZB010000143.1 GCA_026419635.1 Clostridiales bacterium
ATGCTAGGGGGATGGAGCATTATGAAAACGATTGGACGGGGGATCTATAATATACATCCTATCCACAGCTTAAGTTCGCAACTTTCGTCTGTTGGTTCCATTTTTGCGGCGAACCTTATCGGCGCACCGGTTTCCACGACCCATGTCGTTGTCGGCAGCGTGATGGGCGTCGGTGTGGCAGACGAATATCGGATGGTTCACTGGGAAGCGGTTAAGGATATTATTGTCTCATGGCTTATTACGATTCCGCTGTCGGCGGTGGTCTCTGCGATAATCTACATCGTATTTTCTTTCATACTTAAGGTGATATAACGGGGTGGGACAATATGGACAAAAGAAACCTGTTCGACAGACTTTTTCCGGTTAAGTATAATTTTTTTGAGATGCTTGAACGTCAGGCGAGAATCAACAGGCAGGGCGTACAGGAGCTCTATAACTGGCTAAATAGCGGCTTGGAGCACGAAAGCGACAAGTTGATTCAGTATGTGAAAGAAGCCGACGAAGTCAGGAAAAACCTTGAACGGGATTTGATCGGCGCATTTTCAACACCATTTGACAGAGGTGACATCTATTCCATATCGGTTGCAATGGATAAAATAATTGAATATGCGCAGTCAACGCTGCTTTCCATGAAAGCTTTTGACGTCGTTCCAAACGAAATAATTATCGGCATGACCGGGAAGCTTACAGAGGGGGCGGATATTTTCGCCGAAGCCGTCGGGAAGCTGAATCGAAGTCCTGAGAAATCCGAGCAATTTATTCCTGCGATAAGAGAGACACATATCGCGGTGGAACAGCTTTATCGTGGCGGAATGGCAGTTGTATTCAAGGGCGGCGACCCAATGAATGCCTTAAGGCAACGAGAAGTTTATCATCATATTAAGGATGCATCGGCAAATCTGGAGGATTCGGTGGATATTCTGCACAGGATTATTGTAAGACTGACTTAAGTTTTACATCCTTTTCTCAGATGGGTTATTGTCGAGATAATGACTCTCATCATTGCAACCATACATTTTATAATTACGCCGGAGTACCATCCCTATGCCATACCAAGCATATTGCATTGTTTTATTTAGTGCTTTAGCATTTTGTTACTATATAAAACGAAAAAAAGATATACCAAAGTATATCCTTTTCTGTGTTTTCTTTCTAAAATATTAATCATCTAATCCCTTTAATATGCCAAGTCTGTTTTACCATTTTTCTCGACAACTATTGAATTTGTTTGTTCTCCCACTGTTCTGCCCGAAGCCGGAAATCAAGGAAACAGCAGGAAAACGACTGATTGTATCGGCAAAAAAGCACACGCCCGTAAACTACAGCACGTCATGTCGTATTTAATAACAAAAATTGTCGTTATTTCAAAGCTGTAAACATCCAGTTGACACCGAATTTGTCCTGCAAAGAGCCGTGCAGAACTGCAAAAAAAGATGGGGCTAACTCCATATATACTTTACCGTCCTGTTTGAAAAAATCCCAAGCTCTTTGAACAAAAGCTGCATCCTTCATTGTAACGGAAACATACATATTGGTCCCACTTAAGCTTTTCCCGGAACTGTCGGCACACATGATCTCTGTGCCACAGATATTTAACCTCGCATGAAGGACAAGGCCCTTGTCTTCGTCGGAAATAGGGAAATTCGGATTTGGCGGCATATCCCCGTATTTTCTAATCTCAATCACTTTTGCGTCAAGGGCTTTTTCATAAGCCTTAATAGCTTCTCCACAATTTCTGTTAAACAACAAATAATGGCCTAACATTTAACAACCTCCTTTTTTCTGCAGCATAACTAACATTGTATTTATTATAGTTGGCAAACAATAAGAAATCCATCCGCCAGTTTATACTAAACCTTAAAATATTTGTTGAAAGAACAAACTCTTTGGTGCTCCTTACGCCGTTGTTCGATTTCATCTTTTGTCCACTTTCTTCTTTCTAAACAGCTCCTAAAATCCCTGGTTTATACGAGGTTTTTAAACATTTCTTTTCCTTTTGTAAATACAAACGCCGCCGCTGCAGCGGCGAGAACGGCAAGCGCAAACCCAACACCGGTTAAAAACAAGCTGAGAACAATGGTTGCACGTAACAGCCAATAGATTCCAGCTGAGGCTGCCACAACTATAGCCATCGTCAGTAAGGTGAGCAAAACGCTCGCGCTATTTTTTACCACCTGGGTATCGCTGTAAAAATCAAACTGATGATAATACAGGTTGAAAATGAGGCCGGTAAGCCCGCTCAGAACTGCAAAGAGAGCACAGATAAAAAAAAGGATAATGCAGTCTATGACACTAAGCTGAACGGTAAACCCCGCAAGGATGCAGTTGACAATCAGCAGCGGAATGGTCACTGTTAAATGGACACATAGCTTGGCAAGCAAAATCTTCCCTTCGTCAATCGGCCAGCTTTTTATAATCCACAGGTTTTTTCCCTCAAGGGAGATGGAAGGAGCCGTCGTATTGGAGATGACAAGGGTAAAACCGAAAACAAGAAGGACAAACAGGATTTTCATATCTGCCGGGAAGTATGATTCCAACATTTGAATTCTTTTTCCGCCTGTTTTAGAAAGGATGATAAACAACGTCATGAGAATCATCCCAATAGACGAGTTAAGCATATACATGACCGAAGAAAAATACCGGCCGAATTCCTTTTGCAGCAGTGTCAGAAAAGGGGATTGAACACCGAAAGAAAGTTTTCCGCGTCTTAATTTCCGGACCACTCTGGACCTGGACCACAATGCTTTATATCCAAATGATAAAACAATGCATAATGCAATAAACGGCACAATATTCCATAACAGGCCTACCAGCAGATCCCCCAGGTTTTCATGGATAATCCCGTTTGTAAGATAACCGAGGGGAGGATAAAAGTTTTTAAAACTGTCAATCAAACCAGAAAAATTGACGCTTGACGTTTTAAAACCTGATATAAGATTTTGTATCCCAAAAAAGGTGCCGAAAATGAACCCTAATGTGATGATGGCATTGATCGTATTCTTGGCCCGCTTCCCGCTGGTTATTACATTCAGAATATATGCGAGTAAAATGAAAAGGCAGACTGGAATAAAGGGCAGGCAAACAAACCCCAGCAGGGCATATACATAAAAAAGCGCATCTGGTTTTACATAGTAACAATAGACAGCCAGCATAGGCAGGTAAAAAACAATGCCGATCAGCCAGTTTTCCGCGACCAGCGCAAGTAGTTTTGAAAAAAGAATCTGCATAGGAGTGATGGGATAAGAAAAAAGCTGGTCCAAATCCCGCGACTCAAAAAGTACGGTATTGACGCTGTAGATTCCCGTGGCCAATGTAAAGAGCGATACCATTAAAAGCGCCATGGCAACAAGCATCCAGCCAATCCCGTATTGTCCTATCAAGACGTAAAGGGAGTTCGCAATCCAACCCATATATATCATGATCAAAACGGCAACAAATAAAAGCATATAACCCGGGGAATGACTTTGTTTTTTTCCTCTGGCGAATCTGTTAACGTTTATCTGCATCATCGCCAGAGAAATATTAACCCTCAGAAGTTCAAAAAATTTATTCATTTTTTTCTGAAACTCCTTCCGTCAGTCCCAGGAAAACATCCTCAAGTGATTTGTTTCCCACGACATCTTCGGTTTTTCCATATTCGATCAGCTTGCCGCTTTTTATAATGGCTATTTTGTTGCAAAGTTTTTGGGCAACCTCGAGGACATGTGTGGAGAAAAAGATGGAGCATCCCTCTGAGGCTATTTCGTGAAAGTATTCTTTTAAAGTATATGCCGCCTTTGGGTCCAGTCCAACAAACGGCTCATCCAGAACCAGCAGTTTAGGTTTATGAATAAGTGCTGCAATAAGTGCGACCTTTTGCTTCATCCCGTGTGAGTAGGAAGAAATCGATGAGGACAAATCCTGTTCGATTTCAAATGCCCTGCTGTATTTTTCAATCCGTTCTTTGCGCTGTTCCATGGGCAGATCATACATATTTGCCACAAAGTTTAGATAGCGGTTGCCGGACATAAACTCATACAAGTCTGGACTGTCAGGAATGTACGCCATGGATTTTTTACACTCTATTGGATGCGACTTTATAGACATACCGTTAATCAGTATTTCTACTCCTTCAAAGGCGTGAATTCCTAAAATAGCACTGATGGTTGTGGTTTTGCCGGC
>JANZZB010000144.1 GCA_026419635.1 Clostridiales bacterium
ACCCGACAAATTTGAAGTAGTTGCAATAAACGACTTGATAAATGCCGATTATATGGCATATATGCTGCAATACGATACAATTCACGGCAAATTCAACGGGCAAATATCTTATGATGAGACTTCCATAACAGTAAACGGTAAGAAAACAGAAATTTTTGCTTACAAAGAGCCTTCTGAAATTCCATGGAACAGTGTTGGGGCAGATTATGTCGTGGAGTCAACAGGTGTTTTTACAACGACTGAAAAAGCACAGGCTCATTTGGTCGGCGGCGCACAAAAAGTCGTCGTAACAGCGCCCAGTGCGGATGCTCCTATGTTTGTAATGGGTGTGAATCATGATAAATATACAAAAGAAATGAAAGTTGTATCCAATGCATCCTGCACAACGAATTGTTTGGCACCGCTTGCAAAAGTTATTAACGATTATTTCGGAATAACCGACGGGCTTATGACGACAGTCCATTCTACAACCAGTACTCAAAAGACGGTAGATTCTCCGTCTAAAAAAGATTGGAGAGGTGGCAGAGCTGCGGCAGGGAATATTATTCCCAGCTCGACGGGAGCTGCGAAAGCGGTTGGAAAAGTCATTCCGGAATTAAATGGGAAATTAACCGGTATGGCATTCCGCGTTCCGACGTTAGATGTCTCTGTTGTAGATCTTACGGTAAATCTGGCAAGACCTGCGACTTATGACGAGATTTGCGCAGCTATTAAAAAAGAATCCGAAGGAGCACTTAAGGGAATTCTGGGCTATACAGAAGATGCCGTTGTTTCATCTGATTTTATTCACGATCCCAGAACATCTATTTTTGATAAAAAAGCCGGAATTTCGCTGACAGATACATTTGTAAAGCTTATATCGTGGTATGATAACGAATGGGGTTATTCCAATAAAGTTCTTGACTTAATCGTCCACATGGCAAATGTGGATAACGAATAGAAAAATAAATAGAACCTTCAAATTCAGTTAAACGTCTGCGGATTACCGCAGACGTTTTTTGCTGCAGTAAAATATGTATCATTTTTAGAATATGTTTCTTTTTTATGCTGTGTAACAAAATTAAAAACGTTCTTGATAAAATGCAATGCTGAGAATTAGTAAAAAGGGATGATATTTCGTTTAATGGAAATATTCGTTCATTTTAATTGCTAAAAAAGGGGGAAAACTTTTTTATAGTAAAGGGGCGGTTTTGATGAAAAAATTTAGAATTATTTTTGTTTCAATACTTATTGTCTGTATATCTGCGGGCGGAGTTCTAATGATTTCGTCAAAAGACCAGATATTATCAAATTTCTATGTAAAAAGGGGTTCGGCTTCAGAAGACAAGCAGAGTTACGATAAAGCCGTCGCTTACTTCCAAAAAGCGATTCAATATAACCCTAAACAAACGAAAGCAAGATTAGGCCTTGGTAGAGTTTATTCAGCTCAAAATAAATTTGACCTTGCGGAACAGGCTTATAAGGAAGGAATAGAAAAGTCTCCGGATAATGTGGATTTTTATATTGGTTTATCCTCTATTTATGTAAAACAAAATAAATTTTATGAAGCATCTGAGCTCTTGGATAATATTAGAAGCTCATACGTTAGAACAAAAATCGGTGCTCTGCGTCCGAAACCCCCGGAATTATCTCCAACTCCCGGCAGGTACGAAAAGAGAATTCAAATTGATATAAAAAATTCCGAAGAGAATACAAGTTATTACACAATGGGAGATTCAAAAGAGGTACAGGCTTTTACCGGTGAATTATCCCTCGATAACGGACTGACTTCCATTACCGCGTTTACTGTTTCAAAAGACGGGCTTGTAAGTGACATTACAAGAGGTGATTACACTCTTGATAAAATAGTGGAGAGAGTTAATTTTACTGATCCCGCGATGGAAGCGATGGCAAGAGAAGCCTTGAATAAACCTGCCGGCACTTTTATGACCGATGAGCTATGGGAAGTGAAATCTCTTTCCAATTTATCGAAAAGCGGACAAACTTTGGCGAATACGATTGGAAGCCTTAATGATCTGAAATATTTTACGAATCTTGAAGAATTTAGTTTATATCATATCAAAAGTTCGATTCCATTTGACACAATGCCGCAAATTACTACGTTGAATACGCTAACTGTTTCCGATTGTTCTTTAACAAACGATGATTTACTGAATAAACCTGTATTTCAATTTGTCCGGGAATTGGATTTGTCCAAAAATAAAATAAATAGTTTACATGGTATTACTTCCTTGAAAAACCTTGAAAAATTAAACATCAATGGAAATAATATCAGCGACTTAAGTGTATTATCATCGTTCTCGAATCTTTATTACCTGGACGCGGGACAAAACGCTATTTCCGATATCAGCCCGCTCACAAATATGAATTCGCTCAAGTGGCTTTCAATTAAAGATAATCGTATAGAGGATCTATCATCGCTTATAACACTTACAAATCTTGAATATTTAGATCTCTCTAAAAATAATTTTTCCGGCCTTGAACAGGTTTCAAAATTAATCGCTTTGAAAGGATTAACCTGTTCCTCAAATGAGGTGGATAACCTCACTCCGCTTGCCCAATTAAAAAACCTGGAAGTAATTGATTTAAGCAATAACAGAATTACAAACATTGCAACGCTTTCCTCATTAAACCTATTAAAAAGTGTCAATTTAAGCGGAAATTATATTTCGGATTTATCACCATTAAAAAATGACAGCCAGATTTCCGAATTAATCCTCAGCCGGAATATGTTAAAAGATATTTCATCCATTAAAAGCCTGCCAAATTTGGTCCTTATTGATGTGCAAAACAATCCAATTCAGGATTATTCACCGCTTGTTGATTCAAAACAGCTGCAAACCGTGTTTTCGGATCAATCCAATTTAAACAAGAATAATGCAGCTTTATCATCCGAATCAGTCGAAGGGATACCTGAGAATGACGATTAATTATTGTATAAGAACTCAAAAGTAAGAAAAAATAAAAATTATGACTCAAAAAATTAAAGGGTGATGAATATGAAAATAACTGCGGCTGAATATCAAAAACTTGCCCAGCAAAAATCTCCCCCTTCGCCATTATTCAAAGACATGACATTAGCATTTTTAGTTGGCGGAGCGATTTGTACGATTGGACAAGTCATATCAAACATTTATATGTATTATGGTCTTCCAAAAAAGGAAGCGGCAACTGCAACTACAATTACTCTTATTTTTATCGGTGCGCTTCTTACCGGTTTAAAGATATACGATAAAATAGCGAAATTCGCAGGAGCGGGAACGATTGTCCCTGTTACAGGTTTTGCAAACTCTATCGTAGCTCCTGCGCTGGAATTTAAGAGTGAAGGCTATGTTTTAGGAATGGCCGGCAAGATGTTTGCTATTGCGGGCCCTGTACTTGTGTTCGGAATCAGCACCTCCATCTTTTACGGCATCATTTTGATTTTATTTGGGTGGGCCTAAAATTAAATTATTCAGCATATCAAAATCAGGAAGTGTGAAAAATAATATGGCAGTAAAAAAAGTAGGAAAGCAAACCATTTGCTTTACAAACCCTCCTGTTATCACCGGATACGCATCTATTGTCGGGAAAAAAGAAGGACAAGGGCCCTTAAAAGATACGTTTGACAGAATTAATGAGGATACAACGTTTGGTGAGACTACATGGGAAAAAGCAGAAAGCAGAATGCAAAAAGATACGCTGAATCTGGCCACTCAAAAAAGCGGAATCAGTATTTCCAGCCTTGATTTTCTTTTCGGCGGTGATTTGTTAAACCAGTGCATCGGCACAACTTTTTCTGTAAAAGACTGCGGAGTACCTTTTTTAGGTTTATACGGTGCGTGTTCTACTATGGCAGAAGGAATGATAATGGCTTCCATGGCAGTAGACGGAGGGTTTGCAGATTTCGCAGCTGCGGTTACATCCTCCCATTTTTGTTCCGCTGAGAGACAATACCGTTATCCCTTGGAATATGGCGGACAAAGAACTCCTACGGCACAATGGACCGTAACGGGTTCCGGAAGTGTGATTTTGTCATCAATAGGAAACGGTCCAAAAATCACGCATGCAACTGTCGGGGTCATACAGGATCTTGGAATTAAAGATGCAAATAATAT
>JANZZB010000014.1:0-17442 GCA_026419635.1 Clostridiales bacterium
GCAGTATGCAGATGAGTCAGCAATTTTGAGCATAAGAGTGCAGGCATATAGAAACGGAGATGTTATTAATGTACCATATAACATAACGGTTAACGAAGTCCGACAAATGAACGGTATGGAAGGTCTTGTGATCCAGGGCTGCGGTGGCGATCTGAATGAATGGGTCGATGGAATCAACGGACTGCTTGCCGAAGCCGGAATCCTGAAAAACGGCGACACATTCCAGGATGTATATGCATTCAGCCACGATGGTCACACCAACCTGCTATTCAATATGGCAAATGTGGATTTGGATAGCGGCAGACTGGTGATGTGGCGGCTCCAGACGCACGAGCAATTCGGCGGCACATGGCTCAGCGACTATAGAACCAACAAATTGGGCATCAGCGTAGACGAACGCCCCGCGCAAAATGAAAAACCGGACTGCGCATTGATTGGTCAGGACGGCAACATTTTCGTCCTTATGGGGATGGCCTCCCGGACACTGAAAGCTCATGGTCTGGGCAATCAGGCGAAAGAAATGAGCGACCGAATCACGTCCAGTGGCAGCTACTCGGAGGTCCTCAACATTATAGGTGAATATGTCAACATTACCTCGGCAGAAGGCCCACAGGAATGCGGCAGTATGGAGATGCGCCAGGATTTCTGATGCAAGGTTGCCACACATAAAAATTGCCGGTGAGAACCACTCTGCCGGCTACATAAAAATAGGCTCCCTCGAGCCGGAAAGGAGAAGTCCATGAAAGCATTGAAAAATGACTGCGCCGCTTATTCAGAGCAGATCGTGCAAGTGGTATCAGAATGCTACGCGGTAAGCGCAGAGCCCTCGAACGATGAATTGATGCGGCTGTACAGCTTTATCGGCAAGTGCATTTGCGCGCAGGGCGAAAAAGCCTTTGTGGTACATCTGGCTGAAATACTTTCCGTTCAGTTCCCGAAGGTCAAGGGCTTCTCCCCGCGCAATCTCCGCAGGATGCGCGATTTCTATCGCACTTATGATAGCAGGCCCGACCTTATGCACAAGGCACAGGCGCTCGGCTGGACGCAGAACGCCATTATTCTGGAATGCTGCGAAGATAACTGGCAGCGTGAGTTTTATATTGACCTCACAATTGACAGGAATTTGTCCAAGCTCTCTCTCATGAGAGAAATTGATGCAGGAGCCTTTGAGCAGACTATCCCGCAGAATGACGATGTGGTCCAAAGCGCCGGCGAAGTGTTCGAGCCTGTGAGCGACGCATCGCACAATCCGGGCGTAGACAAGGCTTCGGTCACAAACGCGGCGTGTGGCCCATTTGTGACCGCGTGTGAACCTCCCCGCCAAGGGGACGGTATGCCTTATCGCATGGAAACCAATAATCCTGATAGTACCAGGCGCAATTGCGCCGTGAAAGATAGAAACGAGAAGCCAGCGGTCAAACTGATCAATGCGATCCGGTTTTTTAAAACTGAAAGGATGTTTGGCGGCATATATAGCTGGCTCCGTAGGGTAGATTATACCCTGACATACAAACGCTTCCGCATAGGAATCTGGATTGACGGCTCCCCGCCAGGCAGATGGCGATGTCTCTGGAAAACAGCCGATTGGATACTCTATTCCACCTAAAATTAAAATGGCCGTACCCACTGAAGTCTGATAGCCATACGTTTTTTTCAAATCACCTTTCTCCGGAGCCCAAAATGCGGCGAGGCTTGACAATTCGCGGTTTTATAGTATGATAAGGGTGTAATTTCTGAAAGTCAACACCTCGTGCTGTGGATTCCAATAAATTTTATTTGCAACATTTTTCCAACAAAAGCCCTGATTTTTAACGAAATCAGGGCTTTTTTGCAGCCAATAATCTCTAAAAGGAGTGGATACCAATCCACTCCTAATTATTTGTCCAATTTGCTTTCCCACATATTGTAAAACAATGATTATTAATATAATATATATATAAGAAATGAAACGAAAAATTTCATTAATATAAAACGGAGGTGTATAGCGGAACTTATAAGATATGTAAACGGAAAGGAATGGTGAATAATATCAACTGACGAATAAGCGAAACAATCATAGAAGTCTTCACTATTTGTATACCTTAGAAATTTTACAAATTAGGAGATAATAAGGCTATGAATGAAAAAAAAGAAAATGGAGAAAAAGTGTTTTGTCCCGAATGTGGTTATGCTTTTGAAATTAAAGAACATTCACCGGTATGGTCTTTTACCGAAGAAGGAAAGTTAGTACAAAAAGCACTTAATTCAGTTAAATTTTGGACAAATTTAAATTCGACGATTACGATCTTCTTATGTTTTATTATTTTTTGTTCATTTACTCTTATTGACATTTATAATACACCATTAGCCTCCAATCCATTAATTTGGATATTAAGTGTGATTGTTAGGTTATTAGGAGTTTTTTATTTTTACATATTAGAAATCAAGTTTTTTAGAAAATGTATGAAGAGAATATATTCTATAGCTTTTTATTCTTAATTAATATTCGGAATTTGTGGCATGAAAGATTCGGTTTTTAAAAGGGAAAGGAGAAAAAACTCCCTTCCCTTTTATTTATAACTGAGCAAATAAGCTATCCTAATTTGGGGTAATTTTTTTACCCTTGGCTTTACTTTAATATTATTTATATAATCCCGCCTGTTTTTGAATTATATTTCATATTAAATTTTGATACACTATTTTACGTATAAATAAAAATAAGTGAATGGGAATGCTGGTGGATTTTCCCGGCGTGAAATTGTCAACTATTTTACATGAAATACAACGAGCAGAGGAAAATTTCATTATGTCAGAAAGAGAAAAAATGCTTGCGGGAAAAATTTATGATACGAGTGATGAGGGGCTGGCTTTGCGCAGAACCGAAACGCACAAATTATGTAAAAGAATTGATCGACGAATACATCTATTTCTACAATAATGAGCGCATCCAACAAAAAAAGAGCCTGACGCCATTCAAAAACGGCGACAGGCTTTTTTTTCTTCCGTCCATTCGCATTAGGGCGGTGCAGCAATGCAAAAATCGAAGTCTTTTTTCTTCTTTAAAGCTCTATATAGTTTCCGTGTCCTATTTTTTTTGCACAGTCAACGATCCTTTTGCCAGTGACGACATCAAGCCCTCCGAACCCTACTGTCTTGAATAATGTGATCTCATCTTCGGTCGTTCGATTTGGGACTTTGCCGATAATCGCCTCGCCAAGCTCCATAACGCTATCTTTATCAAGCTTGCCCTCTTTGATTGGAATCATGAGGTCTCCCGCCTCATTCAGTACGCCGTCTCGCGTATCAACATATATCTTTGATGCCCGCATGACAGTCGTTTCATCAATTTCCCGTGTTGTTGGCCTGTAGGAGCCAACTGCATTGATATGTGCGCCTTTTTTAATCAGTTTACCATCAAATACCGGTTTTGGCGATGTCGTAACCGTGGTGATAACATCAGCGTCACGTACAGCTTCTTCAGGAGATGAAGCGGGAAGTATTTTCGCCTTGAATTTATCTCCAAGTTCCTTTGCCATTCTTTGAGCAAAATCCTTTGCCCTATCAAAGTTCAAATCAAATACATATACCTCTTCGATCATCGGTCTGACGGTAAGAACAGCTTCAAGCTGGCTCTCCGCCTGCCCTCCCGTGCCGAACATGGCAAACTTTTTACAATCCTTTACCGCAAGCACATCTGTCGCGGCGCCGGAAAGCGCGCCTGTTCTTACCCTTGTTAGATAGGTCCCGTCGATCAGTGCGCTTGGACATCCCGTTTCAGCATCCACCATAACGACCAAGGATGGTATCGTCGGTATCCCTTTATCGATATTTTTGGGATATGTTGCAACGATCTTGACTCCTACCGCATCAGCACCTGCGTCAAACGCAGGCATGTATTGGCTTACACCCTCATATTTGTCTACGGGGAAAGTGATTCTGAGCGGTACAATACTCTTGCCTTGTGACCATGTTGCCATAGCATCCTTGTCTGCCTGAATGGCATCAGTCATCGAAAACATGCTTTTAATATCGTCTTTATTGATAACCATTATTTTCATTTTTCATCTCTCCTCCTCATGATTATTCTACATGCAGATTTTTTTGCCCTATCATATAACTTAGCCTTTTGGTACGAAAGTTAAGTCAATCCTCAAATTTTCTGGGAGCTATGGCGCTGTTAACAAGTTCAATCATTCTGATAAAGTCAAAAACCGGTCTGCCTGTGGCTCTTGCAACCGCATGTGAGAACGGCGGAAGATCGGAACATTCAAAAATGAATGCGCCTATATCCGGATATTTCTCTACCATACGGGATGCAACCTCAAGAACTTCAGCCTCTATAAGATCATAATCCGCAACAGTTTTTTCTTCTGTTACGTAAAGCGCATGAAACTCAGGGGCAATCTCCATACCGTCTATCGCGACCGGAATTACGTTCCTGTCAACGCCGACCCGCTCTAAAAAGTCCCCCTCAGAAAGATGTGTCTGCCCCGAACAGAGTATCCCTATTCGGCTTTTTTCCTTTGGCAGCATTCTTGAGACCATTGGTGCCATGAGAAGCGGAGATGCGAACAACGGTATTGAAAGCTCTTTTGCGGCGGCTTCCTGATATACAGCAAAGTAACCGCATCCCGTAGTTATTGCCTTTACGCCCTCTGCTTCGAGTTCTTTTGCATATTTGATAAAGAGCTTACAGCGTTCCTCGTCAGGCCCCTGCTCGTCACACCACCAGTCTGCCGGCATACCTTTCATCACTTTATGTCTGACCGGGAAATTATAGCTTTTTGCATTTCCCACATTACCCGGTAAAAGGGGCGAACCGAGCTCAAGCATAAGTATACCAACATTATTTCCGTAAATCGGATATCCACCATTCATTTTCATAATAATTCCTCCATAATTCTAAATTTAATCCCAATTCTGTACTGCGCCTCCGCGATCTGCGGAAAGACAATTTTTTGCAAATGTGCGCATGAATCCTTTTGTTGCCTTAAGCGGGGGGTGAACAAGATGTTTCCGTCTTTCTTCAAGTTCTTTCTCAGATACTTTCAGATCAAGCTTTCTGTTTGTTATATCAATTTCAATGATATCCCCGTCTTGTACCAATGCGATTTCGCCGCCGACGGCGGCTTCCGGTGCCACATGCCCTATTATCGGTCCGTGGTTAAATCCTGAGAATCTGCCATCCGTTACCAATGCAACTTTTTCATCCATACCCAATCCGGGAATAGCATCCGCACATAGCATCACTTCGATCATACCCGGTGCGCCGACTGGACCGCAGTAGCGAAGGACTATCACATCGCCGTCTTTGATTTCACCGCGCATAATGGCGTCAAACCCTTCTTTATCGCTGTTGAATACTCGCGCCTTTCCCGTAAATTTATACATTGACGGTTTTACCGACGATGCGCGTACGATCGCACCGTCTCGTGCGAGCGATCCGCGTAATACCGCAAGCCCTCCCTCTTCGTTTATCGGGTGCTTCATATCCCTGATAACGTCATTTTCGGGCACAACCACATTTCTAAGTATTTCTTCAAGCGTTCGTCCAGATACTGTTATGGCGCGGGTATCAAGAAGGCTCTCAATTTGTTTTTGCACCGCAGGAACGCCGCCCAACGCATATAACTCATCTACAGAATGTGTTCCGCTGGGCTGACAATTTACTATGCAAGGTGTTTTTCTGCTCTCTTTGTCGAACTCATCAAGTTCTAATGGGATATCCAATTCGTTTGCAAACGCCAGTAAATGTAAGACTGCATTTGTTGAGCCACCTATAGCAATATCTGTACGTATAGCATTTAATAGCATCTCTTTTGTTATGATTTGCGATGGTTTCAAATCACTAAGAACCATCTCAACGATACGTCTTCCGGTTTTTCTGGCACTTACTGTTTTATCCGTATATACGGCAGGTATCGTCGAAGCCCCCGGAAGCGTCATTCCAATTGCTTCCGCAATAATCTGCATCGTGTTTGCTGTTCCCATCAGCGGGCATGCGCCCGGTGTCGGACATGCACATTGTTCCTTTAATAAAAGTGTTTTTTTGTCGGATCTTCCGGCTGCAACTTCGCTGAAAGTCATTTCGTTTATATCCCCTAAGAGAAGGGGCTTTCCGGTATAGTTTCCGGCTAGCATTGGTCCGCCTGTAAAGATAATGGCCGGAATGTCAACTCTTGCCGCCGCCATGATCATACCCGGCACGATATTGTCACAGGAACAGGTAAGCACAAGTCCGTCAAACCGCTGGACTTTTGATACCAGTTCTACACTTGCACAAACAACATCGCGCATAGCGGTATCATAGCGCAGACAATCATCCATTCCAAGCGCTATGTTGCCACAAACAGACGGCACCCCGAATTCAAACGGTATCCCGCCGGCCTGCCATATGGCAGCCTTTATCGCATCAACAAGCGGTCTTAGATGTACATGCCCCGGTGCAGCCTCATTAAAAGTATTTGCAATGCCGATATGCGGCCTGTTAAGATCTTCGGGATCGTAGCCGCATCCTTTATAGGTTGCTCTCCTGTGCGCAGCTGCATCTCCGACAAAGTTTTTATTCACAAAATCCATCAATCACATTGCCTCCTTTGTAGTTTTATTTTGTTATGTTTCGCTTTATATTCCGCGGGACCAATACCCGTTTCACGGACAAATGCCTTGTAAAAACAACTGTAATTAGAAAAGCCGACTTCAACTGCGATTTCACCTATCGGAAAATTTCTATCTATAAGCAATTTCGCTTTTTCTACTCTTTTCCCGATCACATACTGGTTTATTGTATAGCCCGTATTTTTTTTGAATAACCTGCACAGGTGATATGCCGAAAAGTTTGACACCTCTGAAAGCCGTTCAAGAGAGAGGTCGTTTTTTAAATTCTCCGAAACGTATTTAATAAGCTTTGTTATAACTTCAACATGTCCGCTTTTGGATATGCGTTCTGATTTTTCGTCGTAACAATCCAAATAAAGGTTTCCGCAAAGTTCGAACAAAACAGCTCTTTCGAAAATCTCATTTGCCCTTTTGCAATCAATGCGCTCATATTTCTCGATCAGCTTCAAGTATTTTTCGAACTCATCCGGCGAAAAATGTTTCACAGGTACATTGGGATTCAACTGGCTGAATATGCTTCTTACATTTAAATTCTTCCCGCATATCGAAAGCATAAGGTCAAGGTCCACTGATATGCAGTATCTGCAATAGTCTTTCGACTTGCTTTTCACCAGTTCGTGCCGGCTAAACATATCAAGAAGAACAATATCACCATGCCCCAACTCATACTCTTTGTCATCTACGATAAGATAACTTGTACCATCCACATATATCTGTATCTCATAAAAATCATGGTAATGCATATTGGGTCCAAATTCGTCATTAGGCGTCCTTTTTCTGAATGCATGATCCCCTTCGTATACTGCATTATGCGGTTCAAAATCAACCACAGGTATCCCTCCCTTCTTTTTTCGAAAGCAAAATATGAAAACATTTCAATTTTATAATTTTACGTCTCTTACTGTGTATAGTATATTATTTTGTGCACAAAGTTACAACATCGTTTTATTCAAATAGCAAGATGTTACATAATCTTGCACGCTTTTGAAATGTAGTCATAACCTCAAATATTGCAAATTTAGATGGTACGTATTCCTTGTCCGAATAATATAAAAAGATGGTCTGTCAATTGCAAGTCTGTATGAATATAGAATCGAATGCTTGTGACAAATTTTGCATGTGCCCGTGGCAATCAGACAAAGTTAGCTCATCAATTTAGACACTCTTTGGGGATTGACTTTTGGACATGTTATAATAAAGTTAACACGTAGATAAAAAATATTGTGAATAGATAGAACTATTATATTAAGAAGATGGAGGTAATAAATATGTGGAATATTGAAACAATTGAAGTGCACACTTGTGGTGAACCATGCCGCATTATAGTGAATGGATTGCCAGAATTAAAAGGAAGTACCATGCACGAAAAAGAGCTTTATATGAAAGAACATTATGACTTTATTCGTACTGCTCTTCTTCATGAACCAAGAGGACATCAAAATATGTTTGGTGCAGTCGTAACTAAACCTTGTAGTGAAAATGCAGACTTTGGTGTTTTGTTTTTAAATGGGGTGGGATATGAAAGCATGTGTGGTCATGGTACAATTTGTTTCTGTACAGTCGCCATAAATGAGAAATGGATCACTGTAACAGAGCCAGTAACGGTTCTTCATATAGATACGCCTTCAGGCCTCATACCAGTTCATGTGACTGTTAAAGATGGAAAGGCTCAAGAGGTAACATTACAGAACGTACCAGCTTTTGTTTATAGTGAAAATAATGAAGTAATAACGAATTCCCACGGAACGATTTCAGTAGATGTTCTTTTTGGCGGCATTTCATTTGCACATGTAAACGTCGATAAATTAGGCATAGAAATAACCTCAGAAAATACAGATGTGCTAATAGATTTAGCTATGGATTTACAGGATAATGTAAACAAATATGCGGAGTTTCATCATCCTTATCTGCCGATAGACACAATTGACTTTATTGAGTTATGCTCAGAGAAAACTGCAGGAGAAAAAACTGTTGGAAGAAATTGTGTCATCTTTGGAAAAAAGCAAATTGACCGTTCTCCATGTGGCACAGGTACAAGTGCTAGACTTGCATATTTATATAAAAATGGCAGAGTAGGAATAAATGAAATAACATACCATGAAAACTTGTTGGGAATACCTTTCAAAGGAGAAATTACTCAAGAAGTCAAAGTAGGAGATTTTACTGCTGTAGTCACAAAGATCTCTGGAAAGGCTTTTATTACAGGTCGTTCAAATTATATAATTGATGAAGAAGATCCAATGGCGTTTGGTTTTCTTTTGTAGAAAAAGGAGCTTTCCACATAAATGCGGTTTTCGGACTGGTACTTAGTCTCTCTTCCTCCGGTGACAAACGAACTCAAATCTCCTTATATTTTGTAAATTCTTGTTTATATTTTTACGTAGTTTTTGGTCGGCTTTTATAAAATACTTCCTCTTATATATTTTGAAATAAAATTTAATTACATTCCAAATTATTACGCTTGAAAATATGATTAAAACCTGCATATAATATTACAGAACATTTGTTCTGTGGTGATGATATGGATCGAGTAATATTGCATGCAGATTTGAATAATTTTTACGCTTCTGTGGAGTGTCTCTACCGCCCCGACTTGCGCGACAAACCCGTTGCTGTTGGCGGTGATCCGGAGGCGCGCCATGGCATTATCCTTGCAAAGAATTACCCTGCAAAAAAATTCGGCGTTAAAACCGGTGAAGCAATCTGGCAGGCAAAGCAAAAATGTCCTGATCTTGTCATGCTCAAACCAAATTTTAACCGTTACCTGCGTTTTGCAAGGATGGCCAGACGGATTTATTCCGATTATACCGACCAAATTGAACCTTTTGGTCTCGACGAAGCTTGGCTTGACGTGACCAGAAGTGCCGGTCTGTATGGCAGCGGCGAGAAGATAGCGGAGGAAATTCGTTCTCGTTTTAAAAGTGAACTTGGACTAACCGGCTCTATTGGTGTCAGTTGGAATAAAATATTTGCAAAGCTCGGAAGTGACTTACAAAAACCCGATGCTGTTACCGTAATAAATAGAGAGAATTATAAAGAAAAAGTCTGGCCGTTGCCCGTCAGTGATCTTTTGTATGTCGGCCGTGCTACAACTAAGAAGTTGGAAGACCGCGCAATCCGGACGATCGGCGACCTTGCAAACATTGGTCTTTCCTATCCGCATTCCTGGCTTGGCAAGATGGGCGATATCCTCCATATCTTTGCCACCGGGCAGGATGATTCCCCTGTGACCGTCATGGGCGAAGAGACGATGATAAAATCCATCGGAAACAGTACGACAACTCCGCGCGACTTGGAAAACAACGACGATATCAAACTGATCTTATTTGTTCTATGCGAGAGCGTCGCTATGCGGCTTCGGGAACACGGGCTTGAGTGCAATGTTGTGGAAATCCAAGTGCGGGATACCGATTTATTTTCTTTCGTCCGCCAGAAAAAGCAAAACCGCCCGACAAATCTGGCATCGGAGATTCATCGGGCAGCAATGGAATTATTCAGAGAAAATTATCACTGGTCTAAACCTATACGGAGCATTGGGGTCCGCGGAAGTGATCTTGTACCTTCATGCGGCAGCGTTCAACTGTCTTTGCTTATGAATGAGGAAAAACGAAAGAAAATGGAACAACTGGAAGCATCTATGGATCACATCCGCCGTCGATTTGGAAATTTAAGTATTAACCGGGGACTTATGCTAATTGACCATAGATTGGGTACAATAAATCCAAAGGACGATCATATTATCCATCCAGTAGGGTATTTTTAAGGAGGATGTAACGCGTGGATGAATACGTAAATCCTTATAAGGTATACGTTTCGGTTACCGCCGAATACTCTCCTGAAGGTACTATTTTGCCTTTTTCTTTTGTATGGGAGAATGGGCATCGTTATTTTATCGATAAAATACTGGATGTTCGCCCCGCTGCAAGCCTCAAGGCCGGAGGTGCGGGCCTTCGCTATACATGCATAGTTCAGGGGAAGCAAACATATTTGTTTTTTGAAGATGACAGATGGTTTATGGAACGGAAAGAAACCTGATGTGTAGCCGTTAAACGGCTTCTACAAAGAAAAAAACAACAAAAATATGTATTATTAATGCAGTAAATAAAAAGTTTTGCTATGACATAAAAGGACTAAAACCGCGAGGGTTTTGGTCCTTTTATTCTATTTTTGCATGGCGGAGCAGGGCTAAAACTGTTGAATGCTGTCGCTATTTTTATTTTATATTATTGAAGATCTTGTTAATATACACAAAATATAATTTTATTCGACTAAATTTACGTAAATTCTTGTTATTGAATCATTTGATAAAATTAGTTAAAATGTTAACAAACTATTAAATATTATTGCATCAAAGAAGTCTCAAGTAAGATAGAAGAAGCGCGATAGGATTGCCTCGTGTAGATCCTACGCGTCATTTTGTCTAAAGAACTAAAAAGGAGTCATTCAATTATGAAGCCCCAGCTAAAAACCAAAAAGCGGAAGCTATTACTTACCGCTGTGATTGGACTACTTATTGCGTTCAACTTACCGACCTACGCTTTTGCCAGCGATGCCGACCTTAAAATTCCTGCATTAACAGCGGGACAAGGAAATCTGCTGGTCATAGGTATGGTCGTTTGTCTTTTCGGAATGCTTTTTGCAGTCTATCAATTTTTAAAGATCAGAAAGATCCAAGTACACACTGCTATGCGGAACGTGTCAGAAATCATTTTTGAAACATGCAAAACCTATTTGATTCAGCAAGGAAAATTCCTTACCATTCTGTTCGTTTTTATAGGTGCTTGCATCGCCTTTTACTTTGGCTTTTTACAGGGACAAGGCGGCGGAGTGCTTCTTATCCTGCTTTGGACGGTTATCGGAATCATCGGCTCATATGGAGTTGCCTGGTACGGCATCCGTATGAATACGCTTGCAAACTGCAGAATGGCATTTGCATCGCTTGAGAAAAAACCGATGAAGCTTTTGAATATCCCCCTTGATGCGGGAATGAGCATCGGCGTCCTTTTGGTTTGCGTTGAACTGATCATGATGCTGTTTATCCTCAGGTTCGTTCCGAGCAATCTTGCAGGAGCATGCTTTATGGGCTTTGCAGTAGGTGAATCGCTTGGTGCCAGCGCCCTTCGTATTGCGGGCGGTATCTTTACAAAAATCGCCGACATCGGTTCTGACCTTATGAAGATTGTTTTCAAAATCAAGGAAGATGACCCGCGTAACCCGGGCGTTATTGCCGACTGTACAGGAGATAATGCCGGCGATAGTGTTGGACCTACTGCCGATGGTTTCGAAACTTATGGCGTAACCGGTGTTGCATTGGTTTCCTTTATCCTTCTTGCCGTCAACCATGCCTCCCAAGCAAATTTATTGATCTGGATCTTTGTTATGCGTGTCCTGATGATCATCACATCTATCATTGCATTCTACATAAACAAAGTATATAGCGAAATCAAATTTGCAAACAAGGAAGATATCGACTTTGAAAAGCCGCTTACCAGTTTGGTTTGGATTACCTCCGTTCTTTCCATGGTTGTTACTTTTATAGTAAGTTACTTACTGATAGGGCCCGGCTCTGAGGTTGCCACGGAATCTCCGAATTTGTGGCTCGTCCTTGCTCTTATCATCAGCTGTGGAACGTTGGGCGCGGCGTTGATTCCTGAGTTTACAAAGATTTTTACAAGCCCCAAATCAACTCATGTTCAGGAAGTTGTCACTGCCTCCAGAGAAGGCGGAGCCTCCCTTAACATTCTTTCCGGATTGGTTGCCGGTAATTTTAGTGCTTTCTGGCAGGGTATTTTGTTTGCTGCCCTGATGTTCGTAGCATACGCTGTAAGCGGTTTTGGCTTGAGCCACATCATGATTTATCCGTCAATATTTGCTTTCGGATTGGTCGCTTTTGGTTTCCTTGGTATGGGTCCTGTCACAATTGCAGTCGACAGTTATGGCCCTGTAACGGATAATGCTCAGTCGATTTATGAACTTTCCTTAATCGAAACATTACCTGATATCGATAAATCGATTGAGAAGGATTATGGATTCAAACCGGATTTTGAAAAAGCAAAGTATTATCTTGAAGCAAACGATGGTGCCGGAAATACCTTTAAAGCGACCGCTAAACCTGTCTTGATCGGTACGGCTGTCGTCGGCGCCACAACAATGATTTTCTCTTTAATCCTGGTTATTAAAAACGTCCTCGGCGTTCAGCCGGAAACAATCTTGACGATTCTCAATCCGTTTGCACTTTTGGGCTTCCTTTGCGGCGGAGCAGTAATTTACTGGTTTACAGGCGCTTCAACCCAGGCTGTTTCGACAGGTGCTTACAGGGCTGTCGAGTATATTAAAAATAATATCCAGTTGGACGAAAACTCCAGCCAGTCGGCTGCCACGGAACAATCTAAAGAAGTTGTTAAGATTTGCACACAATATGCTCAAAAAGGCATGTTCAACATCTTTATCGCCATTTTCTCATTTGCTTTGGCGTTTGCTTTCTTCTCTTCCCCGGCAGACGGAAATCAATCCGTTGCGTTCTTTGTGTCCTATTTGATTTCCATCGCTATATTCGGCCTTTTCCAGGCAGTGTTTATGGCCAATGCCGGCGGATGCTGGGATAATGCCAAAAAGGTAGTCGAAGTTGACCTGCAGGAAAAGGGTACGGATCTTCATGATGCATGCGTCGTTGGTGATACCGTTGGTGATCCGTATAAAGACACGTCTTCCGTTGCATTAAATCCGATCATCAAATTTACAACATTGTTCGGAATGCTGGCTATGGAAATTGCAATCAGCGCATCATTCCGCGGAATCGCACCTTACATTGGTGGACTTTTCTTGTTGATTGGTCTTGTTTTTGTGTGGAGATCCTTTTATGGAATGCGGATCACAAATTCAGATAAATAAATCAATTTATCTAAACCGATATAAAGTAACGTAGTTAATAGTATAAGCGCCAAGGTTTTACCTTGGCGCTTTTCTTTGACTTATTTATTAAAGAAGATTGTTGGTTTATGGAAAAAATAAGCGTAAACTATAATATAAAACATCATTATTATGATGTTTTATAAAAAGGAGTTGATACTATGAATGTTTTAAAAGAACTTATTATTAGAAGTGTATTAGTTGTTGCATTAAATGATGCTATTATATTTTATATAATTGGCAGACGTTCTCTGAAAATAACATTGCCTATAGCAGTTGGAATTATAGCAGTCACATGTATCGCATTAGTAATCAACATTTGGTATTGCCTGCATCGAAATGGGATAATATAAACGTATTTTTCTTATAAAACGTCTTTACGGGTGAATAATATTTACTCGATCTCATCTTATTATTAAAAAACACTTTAACATAAAAAAGCCGCCTTTCGGTTCATCCGATAGGCGGCTTTCTTTATATGTTTACTCTCTTATTCCATCCGGCTTAACACCGTTCCCAGGTCCCCCCAGTTCACTTGTGCGCGTCCGTCTCTTAATACACTGATGACGCCTTTGTCTTTTAGGTATTCGACCCCTTTTGTCTGATAATTGTCTAAAACTTGATCCTGATTTTTAATAAGCAGTGCCAGCCGGTCAATGACTGTATCCACGGATACCCCTGCTTTTGTTGATAATTGTTCAATATACTGTGCCATCTCGTCTTTTTCCTCCTGCACTTTTGTAAAAATAAAATAAGACGCATAATCCTTTCGGATATCCGCGTCCAAGTTTTCGGGTGTAACAAACACATCGTTTTCGTATACCGTGACTTTGTTTTTGCGCCACGGCTTGTCATATTTTCCGGTATAAAGTCCCGGGTCCCAAACAACGGCGTAAGGCCCCTGAATCCGCTCGATCATAATAAAATGCCCGCCGTTTGAAAAAAGCCCGGTGTCTCCGCCTTTAGCGTTTGTGATTACGAACGCCCCGTCATATCGAACAGCCGATATTGCTTCGTCAATACTTTTTGTCTGCCAAACCTTAAGTCCGAATAGTTTTGAAATTGCCTTTGATAACATAATCATATCTGTGCCGCCCGATGCCCTGGCACCGATTTTCAATGAAAAAGCCGTCGATTCTATCGGAGGCCATTTTTTGCCCGTCAACCCTTCCACAACCATCGAAGCGCAGCACACTCCGCAGCCGCTCGTTTTTACCGTTCCGTTCGGGTTCCCGCTTGACGGATAAGGTATTCTGTCGTAATTATTTTGATTGTAATATGCCATTATTGATCACTCTTCGGTTCTGTGTATGTAAGTGCTTGCTGACTGTCGGCTATCCCTTTCGTTGTCGGGTCAATAATAACGCCAAGTGAGGTAAGTAACGTAATAAGAATGGTGACCCCTTGCATAAGGTTGTCCTGTGATAATTTAGGAACAATCCCAAACATTCCAAGAACACTGTACCCAAATGATACGATCGCAGCAATAAAGGTTAAAAGCCAAGTTTTGTTTTTGTAACGTACTCTCCAGTTGATTTTCATTTTTCATTTCTCCTTCATAATTTTTCAATTCTGTCAATGCGTTTGTGAGCCTGCTTTGCCGATTCTTCGACGGCGGTCAGCCTCTCGGCATGTCCCTGCACTTTCTCGTCCAGACACTCGAGGTTCTTGCTGATGCCGACAATAACGTCCAACTTTCCGTTGATCATCCCTTTCCACTCCGCATCCCCCGCGATTTTTTTGTCTCGCCCTGAAAGCCATCCGGCAAGCCCGATAAAGCAGCCGACAATGGCAACCAATACACTTATTTCCGCTGTCATGCTATCCCCCTCCCTCCTTTACGTTTAAAATAATGTCCACTGAACAAATGCGATTTTCTAGTCGCTTGCCCATAGTCCGCATTTTACGAACTATGGGCGGCAAAACAAGCTTGTTTTACCGTTTTAGATACATTGAATGGCTGCCTATTAGAATTTGAAACCACTGTTTCAAATTCTAAATATAAGGTTTTTACGAAATAAGACGCAAAAACCTTGCATCTGAACAACTGAAAAATGACCTTTAAGCCGCTCTACGGCGTCATTTTCCAGTTGTTCAGCAGGCATTAAAATAAAAAGGAACGCATTTCGCGCCCCTAAAGATATGTGTATTATTACTTTTTCCTCGTCTTTATTTCCTGATTTTAGAAATTTTAGCATTGATATTTTCCGTATTTTGTGCTAATCTTAATGTAGAAGGCGATGCATTGTCGCCGGGCAACCCGTTTTTAACGGACCCGGTCTTGAACGACAATATTTCACCATTAGAAGCAGGATCATTCACTTTGGTATGTTACGGATTTAATCCGTTGCTGCCGTTGGATGATCCTATTTCTATGTTTTCGAGGGAATGGTAATAGTACCGGTCGCCTGCCGGCACGTTTTTTATGTCCAATTTTACATGATATTGTCTTCCGTCAATTGCAAAGCGTGAATCATAATAGGTATGAGGGTTAATTCTTCCCTTTCGATTGAGCTCCGAATGATTCATATTCGCCTGTTGAATGATTTTATTAAGCAAAAGCATGCTTGCGACATTATCTCTGCTTTTTAATCCGGCCCCGCGCATCTTTTTCATAACTTCATTGATTCCTGTTTGAGTAATGATAATGTCGTCACCTGTGCTGTTGATAATAATCGGCTTCGCATCGATCATTTCTCCTGTACGCGGATCAATCTTCGTTATAAGGTTCTTTTCGGCATACGTTTTTATAAAATCCCGATAATCCCTTTGGTCAAGATGGGAAATTACATCTTCGTTCAGCGATACGGTTCCGTCCTTTTCAACGTGATAGTTGATTTCGTTTTGTTTTGGAACCTCGTACATCCGTAGCCCGTCTTCTGACTGAACATAGGTTTTTTCGTTTTGGGTGTAGCTTCTGTCCTTCCACGATCCCGAATTGTTTTGAACGTTTTCCGAAATTGCGTTTGCGGTTTCAATTGGAATTTCCCTATTGATATTTTTGTTAGTTTGGGATATACTGTTATTAGAACCTAAGGCATTTACGGGGTGTAACGTTGATTCATCAACGTAGCTCCGCGCCGAGGGTTCTATTTTTATGTCATCAATTACTCCACTTAGCGTGTGTCCGTAATATTTGTTACCCATATTTGTTTCCCTTACTCTAATATGGGCCATATATTCTTTCTCATTGATTGCAATCGGGCTATCAAAATAATCATATTTGAAAATATTTTCTTTGCTTTTAAGATACGGGGCCTCACCTACTTTTTTTGCGTTCTCGATCAGTTCGGGGACATGGAATGCGCTTGCGTACTTTTCTGTTGAGATTTTTCCGCTAAGTAGCTTTTCTAATCCCTGACGAGGAATGTCAATATGCATGTTAGTTTCCGCATTAACAACGCTTTTGGGAAAATTCTTCTGTGCATATTCAATATAGCTTTTTCGAGCTGTATTAAAATCGGATAGATCTGTATCTTTGAACCGTGATAAATCAGCTATGACTTTTTTTACTTTAGAAGTAATCGAGCCGTCTGAAACCTGTTTTGCGGTATCGTTGATTAATCCTATGTCAGCCTTGTCTAATGCTTTCCCCGCTCTTGCCTTTTCAATGGCAGGGGCGATTTTTTTCGCTCCGAGTGTCAGCAATTTCCCCGTGGCTTCCGTTCCGACATCAAACCCTAAATTCATGGCCTGCCGTTTCAGAATATCTACTCCAATATCGGTAGCACTTTTCTTGTTCTGAATCCCTTCTGAAATGGCGTTTGCTGTTTCTACCGGCAACGTTGCTGCCTGCCCTGCCGCTACTCGCGTTGCAAGATCAACACCTATTTTACCTTTTGATAAAGCAGAGATCCCTTTTCCGGCTGCTGCTGTTGCTTTGCCGATGCCTGGAATAGCTGAAACAATTTTTGAACCAGTATAGTATTTCAGTGC
>JANZZB010000014.1:17452-17819 GCA_026419635.1 Clostridiales bacterium
CTCCGGCCATTTCCCCCGCTGTTGATGCTATCGGATGTTGTGTTTTCATTGCCTGAAACGATAAATCATACGTTTTCTTAACGTTTTTAGCGGTATCTTTATTAATTAATCCGCCCATATTGGTTGTTAAATTTATTACTGGTTTTAATGTCCATTCTGCAAATGATTCCATTGGGGATATTTTCTTACTAAGATTATTTAAAATTGCCAATTTGGAATCAGGACCCGACGCATTGTCCAATAAGTCGGTGGAAAAATCTTTAGGTCTTATAAACCCTTGTAGCTTAAGAAGTTCCTTTGCTTCTTTAATTTCAGAATCTGTCAATTTAACGTCCGGCATTGCTAAATACTTTGCTCTGGTATAGAT
>JANZZB010000145.1 GCA_026419635.1 Clostridiales bacterium
CCGAGATAAGCATTCTGGACGGCCTGATCGGCAAGCAGGTTTTCCCCTGTGTCGCAGGCTACAATATGCCCTCCTTCGAGGATATATCCTTGACCGGCGATCTTCAGAGCCTGTTTGGCGTTCTGCTCGATCAAAAGCACGGTAATACCCTGCTCATGCACATTTTTAATGATTTGGAATACTTCTTCTACAACCAGTGGGGCCAGCCCCATAGACGGTTCATCCAAAAGCAACAGCTTGGGTCTTGCCATCAAGGCACGGCAAATAACAAGCATTTGCTGTTCTCCTCCGGAAAGGCTGCCCGCTTTTTGGTTGCGACGTTCTTTCAGCCGTGGAAAACGTTCAAAGTACATTTCAATATCGGATTCGATTTCCTTATCCTTGCGCACAAACGCGCCGACTTTAAGATTCTCGTATACGGTCTGCCGCGGGAAAACCTTTCGTCCCTCAGGACACTGGGAGATGCCTAAATGTACAATTTTATCCCCGCTGATCCCGGAAATGTCTTTACCATCAAAAATAATGTTTCCCGAAGCTGGTTTGATCAGACCGGATATCGTCTTTAAAAGCGTGCTTTTGCCAGCACCGTTTGCGCCTATTAACGTCGTCAGCTGCCCTTTCTGAACCTGCAGCGAAATCCCTTTTAATGCCGCAATTTGCCCATATTTTACAACCAGGTTGTTCACGTCAAGAAGCATAGTTTAATATTCCTCCCCTTTCCCAAGATAAGCTTCAATTACCCGGGGATCTTCCTGAACTTCTTTTGGGGTATCGACCATTAAAAGCTCGCCGAAGTTCAATACCGCGATTCGATAGGAAAGATTCATCATAAATTTCATATTGTGTTCGATTACGATAATGGCAGGGCCAAGCTTGCGGATTCCCTGTATCAGCTTCATCAGTTCCATGGTTTCCTGTTGATTCATCCCTGCGCTCGGCTCATCCAGCAAAAGAAGTTTCGGTTCACTCGCAAGCGCCCTTCCGATCTCAACGAGCCGCTGCGTACCATAGGAAAGGTTGGCGGCATACTCGTTCGCAAATGTTGCAATATTCAGATACTCCATAATTTCCATTGCCTTGTCGGCTGCTTTTTTCTCCACATCCCTCTGCTTTCTGGTATTCATACAAACGCCGAAAAAGGTTGAATGGATGCGGTTATGCATTCCGACAAGTAGATTTTCCATAACCGTCATCTCGGAAAATATCCTGATATTCTGAAACGTCCGGGCAATTCCCCTTGTACAGAATTGCGTTATATTACTGCCAGTCATTTCTTTTCCCGCGAAAAACACTTTCCCGCTTGTCGGCGAATTGAATCCAGAGATCACATTAAAGAACGTGGTTTTGCCCGCGCCGTTCGGGCCGATGATCCCGAATATTTCGTCATCATTAATTTCAAGGCTGACCTTGTTCAGTGCTTTTAATCCGGCAAAATGCTTTGATACGTTTTCAACCTTCATGATTACGCCCATGCGCAGTCACCACCTTTTCTTCGGCATTCGTTTTATCAGGCTTTCCATTATTCCTTGCTCTTCGCTCTGAAATATAATCCATAATCTGATCCTTGATTCCGTGCCGGCCTAAAAGACCGTTCGGTGCAAACCGCATTAAAATAACAAGCAAAATCCCTAAAAACAGCAGACGGTACAGATAAAATCCCCTTGATACTTCAGGAAGAAGCGTCAATACAGACGCGCCGATGATAGACCCCGGAAGACTGCCGAGCCCGCCAAGTATCGGCATTTGAAGCATAATCAGAGACTCATCGATTGTGTAGTTGGTTGGTGCCGCAAACATTGTGTAATGCACCATCGCAGCCCCTGCAATTCCGGTAAAAAACGAACCTATGATAAAGCAAACCATTTTATAATTCTTAATATCAATACCTGAATACGCCGCTGCAATCTCGTCATCGCGGATGGCCTTATAGCCTCTCCCCATTTTCGACTTCGTAATGCGCCTTATGACAATATAACAGAGGATCAGTAAAACCAGGCAGAAATAAAACATCGACTGCTGACTGTTAAACTTGAATCCGAAAAAAGACGGCCGTGAGGTTCGGAAACCGAAAGACCCGTTTGTCACGGAGTACCACTGCTCAAATACTTTTCTGCAGATTTCGCTGAATCCGATTGTAATCAAGGTAAGGTAATCAAAAGAGGAATACCTGCAAAGCAAACCAAGCAGTGCACCCATAAACGCTGCAAACAGAGCTCCTCCAATAAAAGCTATAATAAAAGGAACGTGATACGTCGTAAACACAACGGCCGAAAAATATCCCCCCAGCCCCGCAAATGCGGAACGACCGAAATCAAGCTGGCCGCTGAACCCGACGATCAGGTTTATAGACAGCGCGATAATGGAATAAAGCATCGCATTGCTGATTACTTTTATGATATACGTATTGTTGATTACCCAAGGAACCATGCAAAACACTGCAAGAAGCACGAAGCCGAAAATTTGTCTCTTATTTATCTTATACACAGTACACACCTCCTAAATTTTTTCGGAGATTTGCGCCGGGTACATCCCTCTTGGCCAAATTAGGATAAATACGATAAAGATCAGCCAAACAAACGCATCCCTAAAGTTGGAACTGACATAGGAAGAAACAAACACTTCAGAAATTCCAAGCGCCATCGCGCCAATAACGGAGCCTTTCAGGCTTCCGATGCCGCCCCAGATGGATGCCATCCACGCTTTCATCGTTCCGTAAGCAAATCCGATGCCGATATAAATCATCTGATAATAAGTGCAAAACAATAGTCCACCGATAACACCCAAAGTCGCGCCGAATCCATATACGAGCGCAATGACGCGGTTTGCCGGAATTCCCATCAGTTCCGATGTAGGTATGCTTTGGGAAATACAGACAATTGCCTGCCCCCATTTTGTATATTTAAGAGCGAGGCTCAGAAGGATCATAAGACCGATGGAAATGGCAAGTATGTATATCTGCAAAGTACCGATTTGGGTATTCCCTACTTTGAAATGACTGAGTTTAAATATTTTCAAGTCAAACGAAAACGTTTCCGGCCCCCAGATTAATTGAATCGCGTTTCTCATAATGTACGCGATTCCAACCGCAGAGATTGTAGGCGCAATTCTCCCCGCTTTTCTCAGCGGACGGTACGCAAACCGTTCCACCCCCAAATTAAGTAAAAATCCAACAACCAAGCCCGTAAATATGGCAATAAATGGATTTGTCGCTGTCAGAATCAAAGCATACGTGACAAAACAACCCACCGCGTAAACATCGCCATGCGCAAAGTTTAATTTTTCGAGGATACCATAAACCATGTTGTATCCGATTGCAAGCAATGCATAAACGCTTCCGACGCTTAGTGCGTTGATCAAGTTTTGGATAACCACTCTGTTCCCCACCTTTCCAATATTCACTGGTCACATTTTCATCTGCAATAAAATGATTGATACTATCATACGTCTATCCTGCCTTTAAGCCAATTGACTTATATGCAATCTATATTTCATATATTGCACAAATTGAGAACCATATTGAAAATAAATATGTTACTTTTATAATAAATATAAAAGGGATTATATTATTGTAGGGATAACTTAGTGTATTCTGGCATTTTCTGGAGGTTTGCATGATGAACGCTACCTTTTTATCTTACGAAGATGTATTTGACGGAAGAAATATGCTGCAAAAATTAAACCCTGAATTCTCCGGATTTACCAGAAAACATTACCATGATTATTATGAAGTCCAATTTTACACATCAGATGGTGCGGAATTATTCGTAAGGAACAAATCCTATCCCCTGCACCGCGGTGACGTAGTGCTGCTGAACATTTTCGAGCAACACGAAGTTAAGCTAAACAAATTGACGTTTAAGGAACGTTATTGCATCGCCCTCGACCCCTCTTTCGTATTATCGGTTTGTGATGAAGAGTCTTACATACTAAACATTTTTGAAAAGTCAAATAAGAATTACCCTGTTTTTCATATGGAAAATGATGACTTCTCTATATGTATGGAATTGTTGAAACGGTATCGTGAAATAAATCTGCGTTACGGAGGACATATTTTGGAACGCGCTCTGCTTCAGGAAATCCTCGCCCTGTTATACAA
>JANZZB010000146.1 GCA_026419635.1 Clostridiales bacterium
ATATGGAAAAGGATTTAACGCTCCTTGGGATGGTGGGAATGATCGATCCGCCGAGGATGGAGGTCCGGGATTCTATCAGTAAGGCAAAAGCCGCCGGAATTACTCCGATCATGATAACAGGCGACCATAAAAATACCGCTGTTGCAATCGGAAAACAGCTTGGAATCGCGGATACGATATCCCAAAGCATCACAGGTGCTGAAATAGATGCCATGTCCGATGAGGAATTTGCAACAAAAATCGGCAATTACCGAATCTTTGCCAGAGTTTCGCCCGAACATAAAGTAAAAATCGTAAAGGCTTATAAAGCTAACGGGAATATCGTATCCATGACCGGCGACGGGGTAAACGACGCACCGGCGTTAAAATATGCGGATATCGGTGTTGCCATGGGCATCACCGGCACAGACGTATCCAAGGGCGCAAGTGATATGATCCTGACCGACGACAATTTTACAACGATCGTTCACGCAATCGAAGAAGGCAGAAATATTTATAACAACATCCGGAAATCGGTTATATTTTTACTTTCCTGCAACCTGGGTGAAGTACTGACTATTTTCGCATCAGTTTTATTCTTCTGGCCGGTACCGCTTTTGCCGACGCATCTACTTTGGATGAATCTTCTGACCGACTCCCTGCCTGCGATTGCGCTCGGAGTTGACCCCGGCGATAAAGACATCATGAAGCATAAGCCCAGAGATCCGAAAGAGAGCTTCTTTGCGGGCGGTGTCGGATTTCGGGCGATTCTTGGAGGTACTTTAATCGGAATATTGTCTCTTGCGGCTTTTTACTTTGGATTAAAGGAATATGGATATACCCTCGGTACCGCAAACATTCCAGCCGAAGTTTTAACCTATGCCCGTACCATGTCCTTTGTTGTCATCGTCGCTTCCCAGTTATTTTATTCGTTAACTATGAGAAGCCACATAAAATCTGTTTTCCAGATCGGATTATTTAAAAACCGGTTTTTGATCGGTGCGATTGTGGTTGGTTTCCTTTTGCAGTATGCCGTTATTTCCATTCCCTTTCTTGCAAATGCGTTTCGGGTACACAACTTGTCTTTGAGAGACTGGGGTATTGTCATTCTGTTTGCGCTGGTTCCGTTTATTGTTAACGAGATAATCAAAATGTTTATGCGAGTTTTTTTGAAAGACTCAATAAAACCCGAATGATTTCGTTTTAGAAAAACTGTTTTAATAACCAGGTCCCTATTTTATTCAAAAAACAAAAACCCCTTTGGATTTCAAATCCAAAGGGGTTTTGTTTTTAAGATACTTTACTGTTTTAACGTGAATGATCGAATAAAATGCGCCATAAAAGTTCCGGCAATTTGGTCATCCGTTTTTTTACCATTTACGAATGAACAGGATATGTGCTATGTGCTCGCCAATTTTGGCGCATCGGAATTATCTGATTAGGATGCCAAATCCTGTACTAACACTTCGGTTCGCAGGAACAGCAATTGCACCAAATCAAAACAATCGCTATAATGACGACAATCCAAATTAAACCATTGTTGTTGCTCATTGAGAATCCGCCCATAAAAGACTACCTCCTAAAGAATTTCTCACTCCATCATATTTTAGAAGGCCACCTATTGTTCCACAATATTCTAATTTATTCGACGCCGGATTTTAGTCTTGCCGCTTCAAGCATTGCCTGTGTAAATACATTATTTGCTATTAATTTTTCCGAAAGGGTTGTATTGCTGTTTTTTAACTTTGCAAACAGAGCTTTATAGGAGACAAACACAACTTGATCACGATAAAAATTACTGTTTTGTAAGAGTGTTTTTTCACTCGAGGTTAATAATCCAGCCTTTACGGAAAAGTCAAACGATTGCTGCCAATTAAAATCCCCTGCCGAATCAGAATAGCTGAGCGCCCTTAAAAGAAATGTCATATACTGCTCTTTTGTTGTTGCGGAATTAGGCGAAAACTGATTCTTGGAAGTACCTGTGGTATATCCTTTTGAATAGGCATATGCACTATATTTCGATGCCCATGAGGGCACATCCGTAAATGGGTTTACCCCAGTAAAACTAAGCGCTTTATTTTCTTCACCCAAAAGCCTGATCAGCATGACAAGAGATTCTATTCTCGTAGCTGAGCGGTCTAGCTGAAAACCATCAGATGTACCCTTAAAAAGGTTTAATCCGCTGAGTGCTTCCGCTACTTTTTGGTATTGCACTTTATAGGCAGAAGTTATCGTATAGTTTCCTGATAATGCGATTACAGCAGAATCGGATGTCACTTTCAGCCCAGTTCCATCGTCTGATGCAACCATATAATAAATATTTTTAGACGTTGCGCTTCCGGGTTTTCTTTCCGCTCCAACCGTTACATTAATCAAAACACCATTTGATGGTCCAACAATTGCAGCGGTACCGCTGCGGATAATCATTCGGGTTCCCGGTTTACCTGTAATAACATCGCCTTTTTTAACACTTGTTTCAGTAAATTTTGTAGTCCCGGTTGTACCAAGCTTTTTCAAAACAGCCTGATAAAGCGCCGCATTTTCCTTTAATATAAGCCATCTATCTTGCTTACTTTCAAAGTTTTGAATAACATTCTCATAAATTGAATTAAATTTTGACTGCGCCCGCGTTTGGGTTTCATCAAGAATGGAAGGTATGTATTTATTATTGATATAGCTTAATGGTACAAGAGGATCGCTCTGCGACCCGGGAGAACTAAGTGCAAATGCGACAGTTATCGAAATGAGAATAAAAACAAGAAAGGTTATCAGTAATTTTTTCTTTTGCAAAATTTTATCCTCTCCTCTCTCTTTCGAATTCTGTCGATTCAAATAGTATTATATTCTGACATTCTTATCTTGTCAAAGTTGGCATATTCGATATCGTTATTCGTCCTTTACTGATCTGTCAATGATCGTAAAAATGCTTCGAGCCGATATATTTTCATGCCCTGAGATGAAAATTTTTCTTCATACTCCGTCATAATATTCGGAGTATCACTTGCATGCAGATTCAGCGATATATTTTTAAGTGTAAACCCAAATTCGGATATTTCATTTAAAGAGAACTCAAAGAGCTTTTCGTTGTCTGTTTTAAAGTGGATTTCTCCCTTCTCCGTTAATACCGACTGATAACGAATTAAAAAGTTTTTATGGGTAAGCCTGCGCTTGGCCTGCTTTTTTGGCGGCCATGGGTCGCAAAAGTTAATATAAATTCGTGAAAGCTCTTTTCTTCCAAAAATGTTTTCAATCTCAGACGCATCGGAGAGCAGAAAAAGAACGTTACTGCAACCTTTTCCCTTTGCTGTTTCCAGCGCCGTAACCAATACATTCTCCTCTCGCTCCATGGCAAGGAAAAATATATCCGGATTTTTTTCTGCGGTTTCTACAATAAACCGTCCTTTTCCGCAGCCAATTTCCAAATAAATGGGACGACCGTTTGCACACGCTTCGCTCCACTTCCCCTTTAATTCCTGTGGATTATTGACGAGGAATTCGGAACAGCGTTCCATTCTTGGAATTAAATTTTTCTTTTTTCTTACACGCATGACGCTGCTGTTTTCCTTTCTCTATTCAGGCTTTCTAAGTCAAGCCCGGTTTCTCTTGCATAATAAAATAAATATTGCTGCGCAATTCCTGCAAATTCGCCGAATCTGGAAGCATTCAGCGACGGAAAAGCCGCCAGTGTTTTTTTGATCCAAACGTCTTTCGGAAATGCATCAAACTTTGAAAGCCCAAAGAGCAAAAAACAGTCGGCCACTTTTTCACCCACGCCGGGAAGTTTCATCATTTCACGGCGTCCTTCGTCTGTTGAAAGTGCTTTGATTTTATTAAAGTTCATTTCTCCTGACAAAACCGCTTTGGCAGCTTCAAGTATGTACGGCGTTCTGTAACCCGCTTTGATACATTGTAAATCGGATAAACTAAGATTTGCAATCTCCCCGGGAGTCGGGAAAAGATCGTATGTCTTTCCCATAAATTCAATTTTCCTGCCCGCAAGTTTACACAGTGCTTGAAC
>JANZZB010000147.1:0-256 GCA_026419635.1 Clostridiales bacterium
TTGCTATTCGGATATATTAAGAATCGCTGCTGTTTACTCTGCACTATACCCCGATAGATGAATTTTTCGACAGAATATTCTGGTTTGATCAGCACTTGCCTAATGTCTTATAAACGATGTTTGAACGGGTAGCAAAAGGCCGCTGAATCCAAGCTATTGTTGCAAATCTTTAAACTAATTTTTCATCATGCCGTCCACCTTCTTTAATAAAAACAAAAACGCGCAGAGAATTGCAATGTCTTCTTGCAATTTGCTA
>JANZZB010000147.1:266-3995 GCA_026419635.1 Clostridiales bacterium
CAAATACGTTTTTAATAAGTGAATGTTTATTAAATATATATACCGAAGTAACATTTCCAATTACTAATGACACGCAAATACAAGAAATGCAACTAAATTAATTTATATTTATATAATATAAAAAATGCAGAACCCCATGAAGAAATTTCATGGGGATGTTATTAAAGCGGTTCAATTTTCCTTAGTACTATGACATGACTTTCCCTTCGAATGCGACTCTTTTTTTTATATCAATCATAAGAGTTGAGAACTGTTCCAAGTCCAATGATTGCGCGCCGTCGCAAAGCGCTTCAGCTGGGTTGTTATGTGATTCGATCATAAGGCCGTCTGCCCCAACGGCAATGGCAGCCTTTGATAATGCGGGAACCAGTTTGCGGATTCCGGAGGCGTGGCTCGGGTCCACAATAACCGGAAGATGCGATTTTTGTTTTAAGAGCGGTACTGCCGAAAGATCCAGCGTATTTCTTGTCATTGTTTCAAACGTCCGGATTCCTCTTTCGCATAAGATAACTTGAGGATTTCCTGCTGACAAGATATATTCTGCGCTCATCAGAAATTCTTCAATAGTATTGGAAAATCCCCTTTTTAATAAAATTGGTTTACTTAATCGCCCGACTTCTTTTAACAGATCAAAATTCTGCATATTCCGCGCGCCGACTTGAATAATATCCACGTCATCAAAAAGCGGAAGCTGCGTTTGATTCATAATTTCGGTGACAATCGGCATCCCGGTTTCTTTTTTTGCGGCAAGAAGAAATTTAAGGCCAGTCTCGCTCAGTCCCTGAAAAGAATACGGAGACGAGCGGGGTTTAAATGCACCGCCCCGCAAAAGCGTTGCACCGCTTTCTTTTACGGATTTGGCAACTTCAATAATTTGTTTTTCGCTCTCCACCGAGCATGGACCGGAGATGACCTGAAAAAAGCCCTCTCCAATTGTAATTCCCCCTATTTTTATTAACGTATCATCCGGATGGACAGCCCGATTCACAGCCTTATAAGGTTCGGTTACTCGTTTTCCATATTCCACAATGTCGTTTGTTTGAACAACAAAATCAACGTCTACCTTCGCTGTGTTTCCGATCAGGCATACGACAGAATGCTCTGTACCGGTGCTTATAAAAGTAGAAAAACCGTCCGCTTCGATTTTTTGGATGAACTGATCGATTTTCTGCTGGGGTGCGTTTTTCTTTAATACAAAAACCATATTAATTTTCTTCTTTCCCGGATATCGCATGTTTCATATCAAGCACGTATTTTTTGACATGATCTACACAATTCTCACCGAATTGTTCTACCAGTTTTACAATTGCACTCCCGACAATAACTCCGTCTGAAACCTGAGCCATTTTTTTAGCTTGTTCCGGAGTCGAGATTCCAAAGCCGACGGCACAAGGAATGTTTTTGACCGCTTTAACAAGAGAGATCATTTTGCCGATATCAGTCGTGATTTCCTTTCTTACACCGGTAACTCCTATAGAAGATACGCAATAAACAAAACCCTGCGCCTCTTTTGCGATCATTCCAATCCGTTCATCTGATGTCGGCGCTATCAGGGATATAAGTACGACACCGTATTTTTCGCAATAGGGGAGGAGTTCATTTTTTTCTTCGAAAGGAAGATCGGGAACGATCAGAGCATCAATGCCGGACTCACGGCAATTTTGAAAAAACTTTTCTGTACCGTATGCAAATATCGGGTTGATGTAGGTCATAAACGCCAACGGAACATCGGTATTTGCCCGTATTCTTTTAACCATTTCAAAAATTTTATCCGTAGTTGTTCCGGATGAAAGCGCACGCTCATCGGCCTTCTGGATTACAATCCCTTCGGCAACAGGGTCCGAAAATGGAATTCCAAGTTCGATTAAATCGGCTCCCGCATCCGCCATTTCTATTACAAGCTGTTCCGTGACGGAAAGGTTAGGATCGCCTGCCGTAATAAACGGGATAAAGGCTTTCTTACTTGCAAAAACGTTTTCGATTCTATTCATGAATATCTAGCCCCCTGTATTTTGCAATGGATGCAACATCCTTGTCGCCTCTGCCGGAGAGGTTTACGACAATAATTTGGTCCTTTTCCATCTGAGGGGCGAGCTTTTTACAATATGCCACAGCATGCGCGCTTTCAATTGCCGGAATAATACCCTCCATCTTTGACAGGTATTCAAAGGCATCCACCGCTTCGGAATCGGTAACCGGAACATATTGAGCCCGCCCGATATCATGCAGGTTTGCATGCTCAGGTCCGATGCCGGGATAATCGAGTCCCGCTGAAATGGAATATACCGGAGCGATCTGGCCATATTGATCCTGACAAAAATAAGATTTCATGCCATGAAAAATTCCGAGCTTTCCGTTAGCAATTGTCGCAGCATTTTTTGGATTACGAACACCAAGCCCGGCAGCCTCACAGCCGATTAATTTTACAGAGGGATCTCCAATGAATTCGTAAAAAAGCCCTATGGCGTTTGACCCTCCTCCGACACATGCTAAAAGCACGTCTGGAAGTTTTCCTTCACTTTCCAGAAGCTGCTGGCGGACTTCTTTACCGATAATGCTTTGAAAATCTCGTACGATCATGGGAAACGGATGGGGCCCCATAACCGAACCGAACACATAATGGGTATCTTCGATTCTGGAAGTCCACTCGCGAAGCGCCTCGTTGACCGCGTCTTTTAATATCTGTGTTCCGCTTAAGACAGGGTGAACCTTTGCTCCGAGCAGTTCCATGCGGTATACGTTTAGAGCTTGCCGTTCTGTATCCTCTTTGCCCATGAAAATCTCGCAATGCATGCCCATAAGTGTTGCTGCAGTAGCGGTTGCAACCCCGTGTTGACCGGCGCCGGTTTCGGCGATGACTCTTTTTTTGCCCATTTTTTTTGCAAGAAGAACCTGACCAAGTACATTGTTGATTTTATGGGAACCCGTATGATTCAAATCTTCACGTTTCAGATAGATCTTTGCGCCGCCAAGATCTTTCGTCATCTTTTCTGCATAGTAGAGAAGAGACGGTCTGCCAGCGTAATTACGGAAAAGGCTATCCAGTTCTTTTTGAAATTTTTCTTCATTTTTGTAATATTCGTAAGCTTTTTCTACTTCAATCACAGCGTTCATCAACGTTTCGGGAATATACTGTCCGCCGTGGATTCCAAATCGTCCTTTTGACATGTTAACTACCACACCTAACCATATTAACAATTTCTTTTATTTTTTCTAAGTCTTTGAATCCGTCTGTTTCAACGCCACTGCTGACATCAAGGCAATAAGGGCACTGTCGAGAGGCGGCTTTGATGTTCTGCGCGTTTAAACCTCCCGCAAGAAAATACGGTTTGTTTAGTTCCGGAATCATCGACCAATTAAAACATTCTCCGCTGCCGCCGTATGCATCTTTCCTATACGTGTCAAACAGTAGGTAATCGCAGGGTAAAGATACTGAGTTTACGATTTGTTCGGTACTTTGAACACGCAAAGCCTTGATAATGGGGTTTGATATCTCATTTCTCAGTTTTTTGATATAGGAAGCATTTTCGTCTCCGTGCAGCTGAATAAGATCAATTAACCCATTTTTGCTCAAGGATATAATATCCTCCGACAAAGCGTTTACAAATACGCCGACTGCTTGAATTCGGCTGTCTAGGCGGTTTTTCATTCTTGCAGCTTGTTCAAAGGTAACTTTACGGCGGCTTTCGGCAAAAACAAATCCAATGTAATCAGGAAGTACTTCGTTGA
>JANZZB010000148.1 GCA_026419635.1 Clostridiales bacterium
GTAGCAGCAAGCGTGGAAATAGTACGGCCATGAAAAGAATTTTGAAGCGTAATGATTTTAGAACGGTTTTTTCCGTATTTATCAAAGCTATATTTTCTGGCAAGCTTAATTGCGCCTTCGTTTGCCTCTGCTCCCGAATTTGCAAAAAACACACGTGACATTCCGGTAATTTGAATGAGTCTCTCCGCCAATTCCGCCATAGGTTTCGTATAATACAGATTTGACACATGCTGAAGTGTTGCCGCCTGCTTTGAAACAGCATCAATCCAATGTTGATTTTGATATCCGATCGAGTTTACTCCGATACCGCTGGCAAAATCGATATATTCTTTTCCGTCAAAATCATATAGTTTTGCTCCTTTTCCGTGCGAAAGCGCAACCGGAAAACGCCCATATGTCTGCATTACGTAATCCTTTTCAAGAGCAATTACCTGTTTTGAATTCATATTCGTAACCCTTCCTTTCTGCCAAATAAACCACAAAAAATATGCATCTATGTTACTGAAGTGCCGATCTGTTTTGTCATCAAAGTAAACAGCTTACACAAACATCGTCCCGACGCCTTCGTCGGACAAAAGCTCAATTAAAATGGAGTGAGGTACGCGTCCGTCCTGAATATTTGCTCGGCGAACACCATTTCTCATAGCCTCGACACAGCATTCAACCTTCGGGATCATTCCGCCTTTAATAATTCCTTCCTTTGTAAGGCCCGGGACAGCTGACAGAGCAACTTCTTTAATCAGCGTAGATTCATCTTTCGGGTCTCTTAACAAACCACGCACATCGGTCAGTAATATCAGTTTTTCGGCTGATAAAGCAACTGCAAGTTTTGATGCGGCAATATCCGCATTGATATTGTACGCCGTTTCTTTGTCGATACCTTCTGCAACCGTTGAAATAACGGGGATATATCCTTTGTCGAGCACATCCATTACCATATCCGCGTTTACTTCTTCGATATCTCCGACAAGTCCATAGTCGAAACCGTCGTCTACGTGTTTCACCGCTTTGAAAAGACCTCCGTCAAGTCCGCAAAGTCCGACTGCCTTTCCTCCTGCTCGGTTAATCAAAGAAACAAGATCTTTATTTACTTTCCCGCAAAGAACCATCTGGACAATATCCATTGACTCTTCATCCGTATAACGCAGGCCGTTAACAAATTTGGATTCTTTCCCGATTTTTTTCAGCATATCGCTGATTTCAGGTCCTCCGCCATGTACAATTACAACACGCACGCCGACCAGTGTAAGCAAAACGGCGTCGTTGATCACTGCAGTTTTTAATTCCTCACTGACCATTGCGTTTCCGCCGTACTTGATAACAACCGTTTTTCCGTTGTATTTTTGAATATACGGCAATGCCTCAGTAAGCACAGCCGCCTGATCAATCCCGGAAACTCCCATGATCATGTATCCTCCCTAGAAAGAACCTTTTAAGTCCTGTAATCTCCATTAATTTTAACGTAATCATATGTCAAGTCGCAGCCCCATGCGGAAACCTCTGTATCTCCCTCTTTCAGATCGATTTCGATAACAATTTCCCGCTCAGAAAGAATCTTTTTAGCAAGATCCTCGTCAAACAAAAGTCCCGCACCGTTTATACAAACGCTGATCGAACCTGCATCTGACGAAAATCCGATATCGACATATTCGGGACGAAACGGTGCTTTTGAATAGCCCATTGCACAAAGGACACGTCCCCAGTTTGCATCTGACCCGAACATAGCTGCTTTAACCAACGAGGATGAGATGACCGATTTAGCTAACCTTTCGGCACTTTCTTCCCCTCTGGCATTTTTGACAGTGCAGGTAATCAGTTTGGTTGCGCCTTCGCCGTCTTTTGCCAGTTCGCGTGATAAATAGGTGTTTACATAGTCCAGTCCCGCTAAAAATGCTTTGTAATTTTCGTCCTGCCATTCAATCAGATCGTTTTTTGCAAGTCCATTTGCCATAACGGCACACATGTCGTTTGTAGAAGTATCTCCGTCAACACTGACACGGTTATAACTTCTCTTTGTGGAATCCGCAAGAGCTTTTTGCAGCATATCCTGAGTAATCGCGCAATCGGTTGTTACAAACGATAGCATCGTACCCAGGTTCGGATGGATCATACCGCTGCCTTTTGCAATCGCACCGATTTTAACCGGTTTTCCGCCGATTTTAATTTCTACCGCAATCTCTTTTTTAGTGGTGTCGGTCGTCATTATCGCTTCCGCCGCATCATTAGAACCATCTGTAGCCAATCCTTTCACCAAATCAGGAATTGCAGCCTCAATTGCTTCTATATTAAGACGTTCACCGATGACGCCCGTTGAAGCGACAATCACGTCCCTCTTATGAATTTTCAGAGCGTCTGCAATCAAATCACAGGTTTTTCTTGCGTTTTCGTTTCCCTCTGGCGCGCAGGCATTGGCGTTGCCGCTGTTGCAGATCATCGCCTGAGCGATTCCGAATTCCAGATTTTCCATTGTTACATATATCGGCGCCGCTTTTACTTTATTTGTCGTGTAAACGGCTGCTGTTGCACATTCCACTTCGCTGTAAATTAAAGCAAGATCTTTTTTTGTTCTATTCTTGCGGATGCCGCAGTGTATTCCAGAAGCCTTAAACCCCTTTGGTGCGCAGACACCCCCGCTTAGATGCTCCATATAGTTCAGCCCTTTCTTTCGTTAAGCGCTAAAAGTTGTAATTGAATTAAATCGTTAATCCCGTTGTTTCATTGACACCCAACATAAGATTCATGCACTGGATTGCAGCGCCTGATGCACCTTTGCCCAGGTTGTCAAAGCGGGAGATTAGCAAAATCTGTTCGTCATTTCCGGCGACAAAGATTTGCAAAGTATCTTTCCCTGAGAGCGCTGACGCTTCTACGAATCCCCGGTCGAGAATTCCTTCTCCCATAAAGGGCATAACCTTGATCAGCTTTGATTTTTCGTAATATGATTCAAAAAAGGAATGGGCTTCCTTCGCTGTTATCTTATTCGTGAGAAATCTTGCAAAAACCGGAACCGTTACAACCATACCCGAATAGAAATTCGATACAATCGGATTAAAAATAGGCGGAGCCGATAACTCGCAGGTCTTCTGCATTTCCGGTAGATGCTTATGGTTTAATGAAATCGCATACTGCCTTGGGCTTTCATACCCCATTCTTTGCGGCCTTTCTTCATATTCGGCAATCATTTTTTTGCCGCCGCCGGAATAACCGGTGACAGAATGTGCACAAAAAGGATAATAGAAAGGAGCTATTTCTTTTTTTATTAGAGGATAAACAAGAACATTAAATCCGGTAGCATGGCAGCCGGGTACTGAAAGTCTCTTTGCATTTTTAACGGACTCATACCGTCTTTCGGAAAGCTCCGGCAGGCCGTAAATCCAGCCTTCTGAAACCCTGTGTGCGGTTGACGAGTCAATAATCCGTACTTTTTCGTTTTTTACAAGTGACACGGATTCTCTTGCCGCGTCGTCCGGCAGACATAAAAACGTAATATCGGATTCATTAATCAGCCTGCTGCGTTCAGAAAGATCCTTGCGCAGATCCTCTTTGATCGTAAGAAGTTCGATATCGGAGCGCGCTTTCAGTCTTTCATGAATCCGAAGTCCTGTTGTCCCTTCCTGACCATCTATAAAAATTTTCATTTTATGACCTATCCTTTCTCTGCACACATATCACAAAAGATCAAAAAGGCTCAGTCATATTGTGCATGCGTTAAGGTGAGAGAGTCGAACCCGATCCGGTTTTTTGCTAGCCGGTTGCACCCCAGGCTGTGTTATCCTCCTTCTTTACGACAGTAAAGCTGCGTCGTCTGCCTTGCCTGGAGCACAGCCAACGGCAAAAAAACTCTGCGACCTCAGCGCGGAGAAATTTGCGATTTACGCGGCGGAGGACGACGGCATACTCGCGTATGCCTAGGACGACAACAAAGTAAGCGCGAATTTATCAAGGCTGAGGCGGGTCGGGTTCGTCTCCCCTCACCTTAAGGTTACTCAAAC
>JANZZB010000149.1 GCA_026419635.1 Clostridiales bacterium
CTGCCATTTCTTAATGTTTTCATGATGACCGGAAAGCAAAATTTCCGGTACATGCCTCCCGTGCCATTCTTCGGGTCTGGTATACTGGGGGTATTCCAAAAGACTGTTAAAATGGCTCTCATCCGTAAAACAGGATGAGTCAGATAAAACACCGGGAACCATTCTGCATACGGCGTCCGCAACTGCCATAGCGGGAATCTCACCGCCGGTCAAAACAAAATCTCCGATCGATATTTCCTCATCCACGCATTCTTCAGTAAAGCGCTCGTCCACGCCTTCGTAATGTCCGCAAACAAGAATAACATGACTTTTTTCAAGTAATTCTCTAGCTTTCTGCTGGTTAAAAGATTTGCCCTGAGCCGACATTAAGACGGTATGGACGTGTTGTCCGTTTGACAGGCTGCGATGACATTCAAAAAGAGGGTCGGCGAGCATTAACAGCCCCTGTCCGCCGCCGTAAGGGTAATCGTCGGTTCGTCGATGCTTATTAAAAGCAAAGTCGCGTATATTGACACAATTTATTTCAACAAGCCCGTTTCCTTGCGCATGCCCGATAATGCTTTCGCTCATCATGGCGTTTATAGCTTGGGGAAATAGGGTCATAATATCAAATTTCATTCAGCATTCCTTCTATTGTATGGATATGAACAATTTGCTCTTCCTGATCGATCTCTTTTATAAATACGGGATTTGCCGGGATTAAGTATTCCTCGTCGCCTTTGATAACAAGAAGGTCACCTCTTGGGAGCGAGATTGTATTCTCAATTGTTCCGATCAATTTCCCTATGCGATCATCGAAGGCGGAAAATCCGAGGATATCCTGCAAAAAGACAGCACCACTTTCAAGATTCAAATCGGCGCGGTCTAAAAAAAGAAAAGAATTTTTCAAGGATTTGGCTTTTTCGATCGTATCGATCCCGTCCAATTTCATCAATGCAAAACCTTTGTGCGGACGTGAAGAAATCACGTGGATCGGTTTACCTGATAAATAGACTGTTTTTAGGGATAGAAGATCGTCCAATGTGTTGCAAAGCGAACGTACTTTCAGTTCACCAAGGATTCCATGGGTATTGATTATTTCGCCAGCCTCTAAATATTGTTTCACTAAAACACCTTCTTAAGGTTTCTTATTAAGATAATGTCTGCTGAATAAATCCCTTAAGGGATTTATTCGCGAGGCAGTGCCGCGCAAACAGGCATATATGCCTGTTTGCAGCATTATTTGATGTCTCACTGAAACAAACGCATTATGATGCGTCTTGGAATGTGCAAGGGTTTTGTGAATATTTCAGCAAAAACCTTGCACTTTCCAAGATCAAAAAACTATTATTTCTAAAGAATGCATCCGTATTCTTTAAATTCCTTCGTTTTTTGATTTGTTCAGTGGACATTAAGATAGTACTCTGAATAAAATCCTTTTTAGGATCACGATTAAACCGTAAGCGAAATCGGACCGGCTTTCTAAGTCGGCCCGATTATTTTTGCTTATCATGCCCGTTTCAGCCAATAATAGCTTCTGTATGATAAAGCTTCTTATTTTGAAAAAGTGTTATAAAAGAATAAACATTTTTTCTCAAGTCCGATTGATTCATTCTTTTTAAGAAACTCATTTAATCGGAATTTTGGGGAATTGGATTCCCCAGTAAAGCTTAGCTGACATTAGTGTCAAGCTTTAGTCGACAATGTCGACTGTTACTTTTTTGTTTTCTTTCAGTCCGGCCGCTTTCAAGAGAGTACGGATCTCTTTTGCTATCCGGCCCTGATGGCCGATTACTTTTCCCATATCTCCGGGAGCGACACGAAGCTCCAGAACAACCGAGTCGTCATGTTCCGTTTCCGTTACATTGACAGCATCGGGATTGTCGACGAGATTTTTCGCGACATAAAGTAGAAGATCTTTCATCGGCAAACCTCACAAAATTAGATTGCGCCGGTTTTTTTCAAAAGGGCACGTACAGTATCGGTGGGCTGAGCACCATTTTTAATCCACTGTTTTGCACGCTCACCGTCAATTTTAAGTTCAACAGGCTCCGAAATCGGATTGTAATAACCGATTTCTTCAATAAACCTTCCGTCACGGGGATAACGCGAATCAGCGACGACTACGCGGTAGAAAGGAGCTTTTTTCGCGCCCATTCTCCTCAGTCTGATTTTTACCATGTGAGATTCACCTCCTCAAAGAATAATGCTATCGTAAAAAAATTTTACGCAATTAAAATGGCATGCGGAATCCGCCGCGTCCGCCAAATCCGGGGAAACCTCCGCCAAACCCTTTTCCGGGTTTCTTTTGCATACCAGCAAGTTGTTTTGTCATTTTTTGAATTGCTTCAAACTGTTTTAAGAGACGATTGATCTCTTCAATTGATAACCCGCAGCCTTTTGAAATGCGCTTTTTACGGCTGTAATTGATGACTGACGGGTTTTCACGTTCCTGGGCGGTCATAGAGAGGATAATTGCCTCGACATGAGACAACTGCTTTTCATCAACCGAAGCACCCTTAAACGATTTCGCGTTAACACCGGGCAACATACCCATGATATCTTCAAGAGAACCCATTTTTTTCATCTGTAAAAGCTGATCGTAAAAATCGTTTAATGTTAAACGCTGGGACATCATTTTCTTCTGAAGTTCGATTGCTTTTTTTTCATCAAAATCGGACTGCGCTTTTTCGATTAATGTCAGCATATCTCCCATACCGAGTATGCGGGAAGCCATGCGGTCGGGGTGGAAGGCTTCGATTTGATCGAGTTTCTCACCGGTGCCGCAGAATTTGATCGGCTTTCCGGTAACGGCTTTGACAGAAAGGGCGGCACCGCCTCGTGCGTCGCCGTCAAGCTTTGTTAGAAAAATTCCGTCGACTGACAATGCTTCGTTAAATGCTAATGCCGCGTTTACAGCGTCCTGTCCTGTCATTGCATCGACAAAGAATAAAATTTCATTGGGTTTCACGGCAGCCTTAATCCGTTTTAGCTCCTCCATCATATCTTCATCGATATGGAGTCTTCCGGCGGTATCAATCAAAACAATATCATTTCCATGTGCCTTTGCATGGGTTATGGCCTCTGAAGCAATTTTTACTGGGTCTTTCGAATCCGATGAAAAGACGGGCACATCCAGCTTTTTGCCGACGACTTTCAGCTGCTCGATGGCTGCCGGTCTGTAAACATCACAGGCAACCAGCAAAGGCCGTTTGTTTTCATTTTTTTTGTACATCCCGGCAAGTTTTGCGCCATTTGTCGTTTTGCCGGCACCCTGCAGTCCGCAGAGCATGACGACAGTCGGGGGAGAAGACGCCATCTTTATTTTTGAATTTTGGCTTCCCATAAGGGAAATAAGCTCTTCATTTACTATTTTAATAACCTGCTGCGCCGGGGTTAAACTCTCAAGAACATTTTGTCCGACGGCACGTTCGGTTACAGTGCTGATAAATTCTTTAACCACTTTGAAATTGACGTCTGCTTCCAAAAGCGCAAGCTTGATTGCACGCATTGCCTCTTTAACATCCGCCTCTGTAATTCTGCCGCGGCTTTTCAATTTTTGAAAGGCGGCACTCAGCTTTTCGGTAAGACCTTCAAAAGCCATTCTATTGACCAATCCTTTCTAGAAACTAAAACAAATATCGACCATTGTAAGGAATGGTTATATAGGTGTTGCATTTATTCGGGGCCAAAAAACGGATAAATCAATCCTCTTTTTCAAGCATTTCATTTGCGAGAGCAAGTATTCTGTTCGTTTCCTCAACAATTGCAGGATTCCGGCTTTTATTGTTGTTTTCCAGGCGAATGTGTTCGGCAGATTCTCGGATTTTAGAGATGTTAGACTGCATTTTTCCGTAGCGAGAAACCAGCTTAAGCTTATGTTCCATATCCCGAAGCATCGTTTCGGCACGCTGGATCGCGTCGCGTACGCCCTGCCGCGTGATACCGGCATGTTCCGAAATTTCAGTCAATGATAGATCTTCG
>JANZZB010000150.1 GCA_026419635.1 Clostridiales bacterium
GTTATAAGTCCTTGCATAGTAAAAACTAAACGAAGTTGGTTGTTTTGCCGAATCATATTCAGGATAAATAATCGGGCTTTCGTCGTCTTTAACGGTGTTTTTGAATTTCTCACCGGAATTTGCAGTTAAAAACTGATCCGCTATTTTTTTAGCTGACGTTTCATTATAGGATACTTTACCGGAAGAGTCATTGATATTGTAACTGCTAAAAGAAAGAATCTCACCGGTTTTTGCATCTACAGCTGCATAAGCGCTGGGGGCTGCAAAATTATTTTTGACGATTTTGCCGGTATAGTAAAAATACCAAAGATAGCTGCTGTTACCGTCTGAAGTCTTTCTGTATGCGGAGTTAAGGGATTTAGAAGTCAGGGTATAGCTGTCATCAATTGCCAAAAGCTTGTTTGTACGTATTATTTTGTCGGCGTCGTCAGCAGTTAACAGTTTTTCTGACTCGGAGATTTTCTGCAATTCCTCTTCTGTAAACCCATCGATCTTTGAGTCCGCTGTATTGCCGCCCATACCGCCGCGCATCTTTGACACGTCGTCTTTACCATTCGACCAGTCGTAATTTTGATCGTATACTTTTCCTGTAAACGGATCTACTGATTTATATCCGTCCACATTATTGTATACTAAGACAGCTTTGACTGCATCGTCCGATCCAGTGTCGTTTTGAATCCTATATTCAAGGCTGACGTGTAAGGCTTTTTTTAATATTTCCTGAGCGTCTTTTAAACTGATCGCGCCCTCTGGAGCCGGAAATTTCAGATCGTAGTTCCAGTTCACATAAAGTGAAGTAACCTGTTTTGTTAGAAAGTTTATTTCTATGCTTACCGTGTTTGAAGTAAGAGGAATATTATTTTCTATCCGGTAATAGGAAAACGAGTAAGTGTAAGAACCTGTGTAATAGTAAGAATTGGAGGTGTTCTCCTTAAAATGTCCGGATATTTCAGGAGCGACTTTGGACAAGGTTGTCTCTGCGATCTTCTGCGCTTCGGTACGGGTGATCAGAGGGGCCTTTATTTTGTTCGAATAATTGTAAGTGGGATCATAACGAGAGTAATTTCGCAGTCTGCCAGCGTCGTCAATGGACATATTTACGCTGCCGCCGTCAACGCTGCTCCAGTTGAGCTGCCATACTTTTTCATTGCCCTGGTCGTTTACGCTATAACTAAAGTTCTTATATTCGGCAGGGACGGAAAATTTGTTTTTTGCTGCGGTAATTGCTGCGGACAGTCCAACTTTGTCGCTGCCCGTAACAGAAGTCGCTGCCGTATTTGCTTTTGAAGGATCTGCTGCAATTGCTGAAATCCCCATTGATGAAATAAGCATTAACAAAACGAGAATATATGAAATTGCCCTTTTCAAGATGTTACCCTCTTTCGTTATAAAATTTTGCAATTTAATTATCTCTATTGACGAAAGATATTGGGAATATGTTCCTGAGTATATAAGCATAACAATAAATTTTTATCTGTAAATGGTTATTTTACGTAGCTTACAAACGTAATATTTTTGATTTGAAGCCGGTTGTTTTGATATGCGTAACTGAATGCAAAGTTACCTAAAAAACCGGAAGGGGAGAGCTTAGCACCCACATTTAATACGACTTGCCCGTTTTGTATTTCATAATCTACAAGTGATCCGGTTGTCAATTTGCTAAACCAAGATTTTTTTTCGGAAACTTGCAAAACGATTTTGTCTTCCGGTATGAATGATGCTACTTTATTGTCAATGGAAATTTTTATGCCCTTATCCGAAATTTTCGAAACAATCCTGTTTTTTAGTACTTGAGAAGGATCCTCAACCGCGATTTCGGACAGATCTTCAGGATTCAGAATATGAATTTCCTCATTTAGCACACCTGTACCTTCTCCAGTGCAAAGAATGATAATCAGCTCTTCTGTACCGTCACCATTTACGTCAAGATAGGAAAGAGTGGGCAAAAAGCTTGGCTGATTGATGTTTTTCCAGATCGGAAAATTTTTCTGTTTTCCAAGAATGGAGACCAGAATATTGGAATACATACCGTTTACCAGTGACTGAGCGGATAGTTGAGTTTGGTTCTTGTCAATTGATGCAATAATGGGTGAATCTTTAATCATCACGCTTTTTGCAACTTCAACAGCTTTTGATTCTTTTACTTTAGCCGAGTCAAATGAAAGATCGACGGCAAAATTGGTGTTTTTCGGCAATAAATAAATATGCAGTTCATCGATAAAAGAATTGTCCATTGCAGCCGCGGGCTTGGAACGGCGAATGACAGTTAACCAGGCAGGGTATGAAAGACCTATTAATTCTTCTGTACGGAGAGGTTGGGCGTGGTTCCCTTCAAACTGAGAAATGGGAACGGTTCTGTCATAACCCAATAGTTCTAAAGAGCCAATCTGGCTATTTCCAAGGGAATAAGTTTGGTAATAATCCGATGTGGCATGAATTACCCAATTTTTTGGAACAGTTAAAGTATATAGGCCTGTGTCAATCGTTTTCACGGCGGTATTTTCATATGGTTCCATAGCTACCTCCGTCTTACTACCTGTTACAACAAGCCGGCCGTTTTCTTCTCCAAAAGTGATTCTTTCAACCCCCTTATAAGTTGCGGGGGTGGAGTCCGCATACCAATAGGTAATAACCGCGTCATTACCGTCTAATTTGACATCGTAATTATCTACCCATGGGCTCGACCAACGAATCACAAAATTGTTTGGGTCTCCATTGATCTCTTCCCGCTGCTTGCGGAAGTCGGCTTTCATGCTTTGGCTCATGACTGCGTAACGTGGTTCACCATTTCGGGTCTTCCAAGCGTTTGCCCAGACAAGCGCCATATTATACTTTTGATCAAATGTCCAGGTTTTACCCCAGTCGCTGCTTTTTAGATAAACCGTTCCAATAGTATTGTCTGCGCCATCCTTGCTAAGTTCTATTGGGAAAAGCCCATTTGCACCTGTAAAAACCGGGGATAAAGGAGTTTTGTTGTATTCGGCATATTCTTTAGGCAATGTTACAGTAAGCTTTGCCCATGTGCGTCCGCCATCACGCGTCCAACATATAGCGGGATCAAATTCTGTAAAATCGTATCGAAAACTCAAAAATCCTATTTTTTTGTCTGAAAAGCCTATACCAGTCAGAACCCTGGCGTATACATTGTTCGCATTGCCTGTAACTTCCGTCCACGTTCGTCCGCCATCCGATGTCTTATAAATATAATGGTCTTCGCTGCCCATGCCACGAAAACTGCTTAAAACAAGCCATCCGTTCTCTTTTGTAAGAAAGTTTATAAATTTTGTAGAGCCACGCATTTCTTTTGTTACTGTATAGGTGTTCCACGTTTTTCCTGTATCATCACTGACAAGCACGCTGACAGGATTTCCGTTAAAACCGCCGTATACGATAGCCGTTTTTTCATTGGATATGTAAAAACCTGTCTGATCCTCATTCATTCCGGATTCGTCGCTTTTTCCATTTGGATTTAGCACCAAAGGTGCTTTAATCTGTTTTTCGCCATGATTATACGAAAGAATGACATTACCCGAAGAATCAAGTGAATGTGTATTACCCGCTTTGAGCAGAACCATATTATCAATGTAATTATCAAAGCGATAAGCAACAACGGCGCCGGAGGATGCCAAAATCGCAACAATCATTATGAATGAAATGATTCCTTTTCGTTTACAGCTGATATCCAATATGTTCTCTAACCGTTGCTTTATTGTCTTTTTTCCACCGTAAAAATATGTGGAAAAGGCCGTTTGTTGGGGGCTACCTCTATGAATTGCAGATAATATTGTTTCGCTGTACTGTTTGCGAAACAAGAGGTCTGAATTTTTTACAACCTCAAGGTCACAAACCATTTCAATATCTTTATTTGATTCATTATACAAACTAACTAAAACATCTACGCTATTATTTTTCTCTAGAACTACTCTTGAACTATAATTT